>CAMWTL010000032.1 GCA_947177145.1 uncultured Porphyromonadaceae bacterium | reverse complement strand
TGGAACAGGCACAACGTGAAAGAGAACATATGACTCTGGATGAGGTAAAGCTACGTCATATACGAAGCGTGATAGACCGTTGCGGGGGGAATCTCTCCGCAGCTTCGGAGCAGTTGGGTATAAATCGACAGACACTCTACAATCTGATGAAGAAGCTGTAATTAATCTATGTAAGTAATAGGATTATGACTAATCTAAAGGATTGGTGGTTATGAGACATTACAGATTAAACGTAGCGTTGTTGCTTGCCGGTTTGGTTGTGGCGACAGGAATGGCTATATGGCTATTTCTTTCCGGACTTTGGCCACAGGGTTGTTTGACAGTGATAGCCGGATTCGTTTGTATACTGATGTTATGGAATTTACAGACACGACTGATACATACGATGTCTGCTTTTGTCAGTGCATTGGAAATGAACGATACCACACTTCGTATTGAGGTGGCAGGTGACAGCGAACTCCGGAAGATGTCGCAATCGATGAACCGTATAGCAGAACTTTACCATACCAACCTCCGGGAATTAGAGACCCGAAAGCTATATTACGACCGTATCCTTAAAATTATGACCCATGAAATGCGCAATGGCATCACCCCCCTGATAGCTATTACAGCTGATATGGAGAACGATCCGGAGCGTTATCAAGGTGATACGTTGGTTGAGGCTTCCTCTTTGCTCCGCACGCAGGCGGAGGGCATAAAGCGTTTCCTTGATTCATATTACAGCCTGACACATCTTCCGGAACCGAAGATAGAAAAGGTAAGGGCGGGTGACTACTTCACGGGAGTGAAACGACTGGTCGCCTCCGAGCTGCGACAACGAGGGCTTCCGGATGATGTAGTATCCTTTACGGTGCCGGAGGATATGACCTTGGAGATAGATAGCTCACTCATCACTCAGGTGCTCATAAATCTGATTCGTAATGCGCTTGATGCGATAGAAAAGCGCAGTGTGCTTGACCCTGTGGAAAATCAAGAAGATGGTCAGGTAGAGGTGGTGTTGACTGTATCCGATTCCCGACCGTACCTGACTGTGACTGACAACGGTTCCGGTATGGCACCGGAAGTTATGGCAAATCTCTTCCAGCCCTTCTTTACCACGAAAGAGGGAGGTAGTGGTGTAGGGCTCTCTTTATGCCGACAAATAGTAAGAAGACACGGTGGCGACCTCCATATTCAGAGCCAATCGGGCAAGGGGACAGTAGTCAGTGTTAATTTATATTGAAATTTTTCGGAAATGCCTTATAATTACAAATTTTTTTATAACTTTGCAGATTATAGTCTATAATCTTTTAACCGATTAACCGATAATCATGAAAAAAATCTACACAGCGATGCTCTCCTTAGCTGCGATAGGCTCACTTTCCGCCTACGGACAGGGGAATCTCTACATTGATGCCGGTACGAAAGGTCATGCCATCAATCCCAATATGTATGGCATATTTTTCGAGGAAATCAACCACTCCGGCGACGGCGGTCTTTACGCCGAGCTTATCCAGAACCGTGGCTTCGAGGAGCAGACTCTTCCCGGCGGGTTCCATGAGACCGGCTTCAATAAGATCAGTGCCGGTAAGATTGTAAATTATGATAACTTACAGTCAAAGCAACACGATTGGGACTGGGACTTTGCCCGTAAAAAGATGACCGGCTGGAAGGTAGAGGGTAAAGATTGCAAACTCACATATAATGTGCTTACCCCGGATAATCCCTTGCATGAGGCTACTCCGAACGCCATGCAGATTATGATTGAATCAACCGGTGATAAGCCTTCTGCTTGTCTTATCAATACAGGGTATTGGGGCATAGCTGTAGAGAAAGGTGAGAAATATAATCTTCGTTTCTATGTAAGCTCCTCTGAGAGCGTAAGTGATTGTGAGGCTTATCTCGTAGATTCCGAAGGCAATAGGATTGGCTCGGTGGAAATCGTTCTTAACGGTAATGGCGAATGGCAGGAATGTAAAGCTGTCATTACAGCTGAAGATACTGTTACGGATGCTGAGTTTGTGTTACAGTTTAACGGCAACGGAATCGTATATGTAGACTACGTATCCCTCTTCCCGGAAAAGACCTTTATGAACCGAGAGAACGGTATGCGTGCCGACATCGCACAGGTGCTTAAAGATCTTAAACCGAGCTTTATGCGTTGGCCCGGTGGTTGTATTGTGGAAGGTATCACACTCGACAACCGTGTAAAATGGAAAGAGACAATAGGCGATCCTATGATGCGTCCCGGTCAGTATGACCTTTGGGGCTATCGCTCTACCTGGGGTATGGGTTATCACGAGATCCTCCTCTTCTGCGAAGATTTGGGTATGGATTGTATGTTTGTGGGTAATGCCGGACTTGCCTGCTCCGGTTGGACCGGACAATATGTAACTCCCGGAAGCGACCTTGACCCCTATTATGTGGATATACGTGATGCCATTGAATATGCCATAGGTGACCCCGCAACTAACGAATGGGCAGCTATGCGTGCTGAGGCTGGACATCCCGAGCCGTTCCCCTTGAAGTATGTGGAGATTGGCAATGAGAACTACGGTAAGCGTTACGACGACAACTACAAATATATCTACGAGCGTCTGAAGAAGGAGTATCCCGATCTTATCTTCCTCAACACTATGGGCTTGGGTCATGCCGTTGAGTTCGATATCCATACCGATATGATTGACCCACACTGGTATGTAGCTCCGGAATTCTTCTACAACAACCGCACCATCTTCGACAATGTGCCCCGTGGCAATTACGACATATATGTAGGTGAGTATGCCACCAACGTGAATGTAGGTCAGGGTAATATGGACGCTTCTCTCTCAGAGGCAGTGTTTATGATGGATATGGAGCGCAACTCTGATATCGTTAAGATGGCATCGTATGCACCTCTTATTGAGAACAGCAATGCCCGCAATTGGACTTGCAACCTTATTTGGCAACGTTCCGGCGAGGTATTCGGACGTGCTTCATATTATGTTCAGAAGCTCTTCTCCGAGAATCTTCCCAGCTACAATGTGCCCACTATGCTTCAGACTGACCGCCTCTCCGTGCCTTATGCCGGGCGTGTGGGTCTCGGCACTTGGATTACCGGCGGTAAATTCCGCAATATGACTGTCACAACTCCTGACGGAAAGAGCCTCTATAAGCCTGACTTTGCTGACCGCCGTGCGGAATGGACCGATATGCAGGGTACATGGAATGTTGACGAGGACAAATATTTTGTTCAGAGCGACAGCCGTTCTTCCCGTTGTATCTCTCTTATGAACACTCTCGCTTTCAACGACTGTGTGATTGAGGTAGAGGCTATGAAGACTGCCGGCGACGAGGGTTTCTTGATAGTCTTCGGTGCTGACGACAACGGTTGGGATCACTACTATCAGTTTAATGTAGGCGGCTGGGGCAATAAGAGGGTTGCTTTCGAGGAGGTCAACAATGGTGGTGGTGCCATTATCTCCAACCAGCCTGACTTCGTAGTTGAAAATGACAAGTGGTATACTCTCAAGGTGGTATGTGCCAATGGTAAGATTGAGGGCTATATCGACGGTAAGTTATATTGCGAATATGAGTTCAGTAAGGTGCTTCCCGGACGTATCGCTGCCCACGCCGGCTATAGCGAAGATTTGCGTGCTACGGTTGTGAAGGTGGTGAATGCCGAGTCAGAGCCTCTTTCTCTCAATCTCCATGTGAATGCCAATGGCTTGGGTGATGCTGAGATGATCACTCTTAAGTCTTCTACACTTTGGGATGAGAACTCTTTCAGCAATCCTGATTTCATCACACCGGTAAGGGAGAAGATTCAGGCTGCTGAGGATATGAATATTGAATTTGCACCCAACTCATTCACTATCCTCCTGCTTTACTCCGATCCTGCTGATAAGGCTATGGAGATGCCGGCTATTACCTACACTTCCGATACTCGCCAACTCAGCAATGAGGTTGAATCTGCGTGGAGTGTAAGTCTTAAGGAGGCTATTGCAGAGGCAGAGAAGGTTGCTTTCTCCGACTTGGAAGGTTATGATGCTCTTTGCTCCGCTACAGCAGCTGCGAAGGATGTTTTGGCTACCGGTAACGAGGAGCTTTATCGCGGCAGTGTTGAGGCACTTCGTAAGGCTCTCAAGGCATACTATAAGCTTCAGATGATTCCCGCTAACGAAATTGAGGGTAAGATTGTTAACGGTGACTTCGCAAAAGATGGTGATGCTTCTGGCTGGAGCGGCAATCTCGTGGTGCGCTCCCATGTAGCTGAGATCTTCAGTGCCTGCTTCAACGTGTCGCAGACTGTGGAAGGTCTTGAGGATGGCTATTATATGGTATACTTCCAGGGACACTATCGCAACGGTGGTCAGGAGGAGGCTAACCATAAACATGCTGATGGCACTGAAGAACTGCTTGCCCGTTTCAACCTCAACGATATGGAGACCCCGGTGGTTTCCTCAATGAGTGAGGGCCATGACGGCTATTGGTGGGGTGCTCCCAACACTATGGAGGAATCTTGGACGATTTATAGCGAGAACCCCGACAACTATGCCAACTATCTTATAGCTAAGGCTGATGATGGTAAGCTTACCATCTCTATGAATAAGTCTAAGTCTTGTGATGCCGACTGGTTTATCTTCGGAAATATGCACCTCTATAAGGTACCAACCAATGCCACCGGAGTTGACGTGGTTGCAGCCGATCTCTCCCGGTTCTCACCTGAAGCCAAGATATATGATCTCCAGGGTCGCTTGGTAGGCAGCTACAGTGGTCTGCACCGTCTCTCTCCCGGTGTCTACGTGATAAGCGAGGGTGGACGCTCGGTGAAAATCAACATCTGATTCTATCAGCAAATGAAATCTTTATAATCTATCCTTAAATCTAATATGAGATTAAGAAATGTGTTAACAAGTGCCCTCATGGTCTCCATGACGGGCATTTGTGCTTTTGCCCAAGGCACGCTCGAAGATTATAAACGTGCCTATGAATTGCGCGACAAATTCAATGCCCGCAACGTGTATTACTCCAATGTCGTTCCGACTTGGATAGGTGATACCCACAGTTTTTGGTATGTGCGTGAGACGCCTGAAGGACGTGTCTACGTGAGTGTCGATGCCGACAGCCGTAAGCGTAAGGAGCTTTTTGACCATAAGGCTCTCGCCTCCGGTCTTGCCACGGCTACCGGTAAGGATGTGGATGCCTCTGCTCTTCGCTTAGGTCGTCTCAATGTCAACAATGCCCAAGACTCGCTTACCTTCGATTTCGACAATCATCGTTGGGTCGCTACGAAAAAGGGTACCAAACTTACCGATTTGGGTGAGCTGCCCGCTCCTGCACCACAGAAGCACTGGATGGAACGTGACGATGAGCAAGATGCACCCCCGATTCCTTCTCCCGACGGCACAAAGACTGCGTTCATAAAGAACCATAATATCTACGTGCGTGATAACGCTACAGGTGCGGAGAAGCAGTTGAGCATAGACGGTTGCCCCGGTAATTATTATTCAAGCTACATCTATTGGTCGCCTGACGGTACAAAGGTAGCCGCCTCGCGCATCCGTCCCTCGGAGAAGCGTTACGTACACTATGTCGAGTCTTCACCCTCCGACCAGCTCCAGCCGAAGCTGCACACCCAGGAATATGCGAAGCCGGGGGATGAATTGCCCTTTAAAGTGCCCTGCATTTATGATGTGGAGACCGGTAAAGCTATTATACCCTCTACTGATCTCTTTTCAAGCCAATATGAGCTGTGGGGTCCGCAATGGAATCCTGACAGCAAGGCTGTGACTTTCGAATACAACCAGCGTGGCCATAAGGTCTACCGTGTGCTTGAGCTTTCTGCCGAGACCGGTGAGGTGCGTCCCCTTGTAGAGGAGAGTCATCCTAAATATGTAAACTATGTTCGCCGTTTCCGTCACGACCTTGCCGATGGTAAGAGAATGGTATGGATGAGTGAACGTGACAACTACGGTCATCTCTACATGATTGACCGTGAGAAGGGAGAATCGGCTTATCAGATTACTAAAGGTCCTTGGTATGTCCGTGAGGTATTGGACGTGGATGAGGACAATGGTAAGATATACTTCACTGCCAACGGTGTCACTCCGGGAGAGGATCCTTATCTGATTCGCTATTATAGCATCAACCTCGACGGTACGGGTATGACCGATCTCACCCCGGCAAGCGGCACTCATAAAGGTGCGCTTTCAGCAGACAAGAAATATATTGTAGATGTGTGGTCAACTGTCTACAATGCTCCGGAGGCGGCAGTACGCAGTGTAGCAGACGGCTCTATTGTTATGCCATTGGAAAAAGCTGATATCTCCAAGATTGAGGCAGAGGGTTGGAAGGCTCCTGAGGTGTTTGTGGCTAAAGGTCGCGACGGCAAGACCGACATGTGGGGTCTTATCGTACGTCCGACCAACTTTGATCCTTCGAAGAAATATCCTATAATAGAATATATCTATCAGGGTCCCGGCGATGCTTATGTGCCTAAGGCTTTCCGTCCTTACGACTGGTATATGACCTCCCTTGCCGAACTCGGTTTCGTGGTGGTTATGGTAGACGGTATGAGCACATCTTGGCGTTCACGCGATTTTGAAAATATATGCTACAAGAATCTTAAGGATGCGGGTTTGCCCGACCATATGCTTTGGATTAAAGCAGCTGCCGAGAAATATCCTTATATGGACATAGACCGCGTAGGTATCTATGGATGTAGTGCGGGCGGTCAGGAGTCAACCAATGCGGTGCTTCTCCATCCTGATTTCTATAAGGCTGCTTACTCCGCTTGTGGATGCCACGATAACCGTATGGATAAGATCTGGTGGAACGAGCTTTGGATGGGTTATCCTGTTGATGAAAGCTATAAGGAGTGCAGCAATGTGGAGAACGCACATCTCCTTGAGCGTCCGCTGATGCTTGTGGTGGGTGAACTCGACGATAACGTTGACCCGGCTTCGACCATGCAGGTGGCTGACGCGCTTATCAAAGCCGGCAAGGATTTCGAGTTGGTTGTGATACCCGGTGCTCATCACACTATGGGTGAGGACTTCGGTGAGCACAAACGCTATGACTTCTTCGTGCGCAATCTTCACGGTGTTAATCCTCCCTCATGGAAGGATGTGTCTGCAAAGTAAATAAGGCAATAAACTTGACTAAACATAAAAATAGTTGAGGTAATGAATATGGACGTTGAAAACGTGTTGCTTAAGAACACGACCCTTTTATCATTCGCTTCTCCCGAGGAGAAGCGAATGATTCCTCATGGCACCGGGCATTTCCCCTCCGTAGATATGCTCAAGGAGGCTATACGACTTGTTAAGATGGTTGTCTTCCCTGATTTCTTTGATAAGCAACGCAACAGCGCAACGATGCGCTCTTATTTTATAGGCACGAGTGTCGAACATCTCTATATTCTCCTTTCAAGAGAGATTGCTCACGGACTTAGATTTAATAACGTGGGGCTATGTGATGAGTCGGACACGGAGGCGAAAGATTTGGCATTGAAGTTTATAGATCTTCTCCCGGAGATTAAGAGGTTGCTGTATACGGATGTTGAGGCGATGTTTAATAATGATCCGGCGGTGGATAATTACGGTGAGGTCATATTATGTTACCCGGTGGTGAACGCTATGGTCAATTACCGTGTGGCACACGCATTGCTTACGCTTGGCATACCGGTGATTCCTCGTATACTCACGGAACTTGCTCACTCGGAGACTGGTATCGACATACATCCCGGAGCGCAGATTGGGGAATATTTTGCTATTGACCATGGCACGGGCGTGGTAATAGGGGAGACGTGTATAATAGGTAATCACGTCACTCTTTACCAGGGCGTGACATTGGGTGCCAAGAACTTCTCACTCGATAGTCAGGGACATCCGATCAATATACCACGCCATCCTATCATCGAGGATAATGTGACAATCTATTCCAACTCTTCTATCTTAGGGCGTATCACCGTGGGTCACGACTCGGTTATAGGAGGTAATATCTGGCTCACAAATTCCGTTCCGGCAGGGTCAACTATTGTCCAGCGTAGAGCAGTGCCGACAACGTTTATTGACGGACTGGGAATTTGAGGTAGGTTATATTTAGGAATTAGGAATCGGGGGTTAGGGAACCAGGAATTGTAATCAGGGGGCTGAGATGATAGGGAGTAGAGACTTTTGGTACGTTTTTGGGATATGAGAAGTTATAAGATTGCGTGGGATTATGCAGTAGCTTTGATATTGTTGGTCATGGTGGCTTTCAATGTTCAGGGTGAGGAGCTGTGGCGTTATGTTGACCCGAAGATTGGGTCGGAGGGGTTAGGACGTGTTTTTATCGGTCCGAGTTCACCGTTCGGAATGGTTAAGCCGTCGCCGGATTGCACCGTGTCACCCAATAGCGGTTGGTTGCCAATGCCCACACAGGTAAACGGTTTTGCTCAGGTTCATGTGAGCGGCACCGGAGGTGGTCCTAAATATGGCAATATTCTTCTTATGCCCTTTGTCGGTTCGCTTAGCTCTCTCGACCATACTGCCCACAGGAAATTCGAGGAAATATCATTGGGCTACTATGCCACGGAGTTTGAGGAAAACGGTATAAAAACTGAAATCACCACTGCTCCGCGTGCTTCTTTCTATCGCCTCACATATCCAACGCCCTATAAGCGTAGTCTTATGGTTGACGCAGGGTTCTTCTTGGGTGAGAATCCTGTTCCCGATGCACGTGAGGCACAGCAGTTTGTCGGCTCGGAGGCAGCCATAGTGTCAGACCGTGAGATAGCCGGGTATACACGTATACGTGGAGGCTGGAACAACGGACGAGCTTACACCGTATATTTCCATCTCATATCAGATACCCCATTTGCTAAGACTGCCACGTGGAAAGGGGATTCCATAACTCTTGATAATGCTCAGTTTGACTCCGGTAAGAAAACCGGTGCATTGGTTCAGTTCGATTCGGGAGAGTCACCTGTCAATCTTACGGTGGGCATATCCTTCCTTAGTGAACGGAAAGCCCGTGAAAATGCTATGAAGGAGTCGGAAGGTCGTGATTTTGACAAGGTGCTTGCCGATTGCCGTGCCGATTGGGAAAAGTTATTGAGTCGAATTACAGTTGGCCCCTCTACATCGGAGAAGTACAAGAGAATGTTCTATACAGGTCTGTACCACACTATGCTAATGCCTGTTGACCGAAGCGGTGAGAATCCTCTGTGGACTGATCCGGTGCCATATTACGATGATTTCTATGCCATTTGGGACACTTATCGTACATCTACACCTCTCATTACTCTGGTTGCTCCCGACCGTCAGCGCGATATGGTTAACTCCCTTATAAATATTGGTAAACGTGATGGATTTATGCCCGATGCACGGAGTGGCAATGCCAATGGTCGCACTCAGGGTGGTTCCAACGCAGAGATAGTGATAGCCGATGCTTTCGTGAAAGGTCTTGACGGTATAGACTATGAAGAGGGACTTAAAGCTATGCTTAAGGATGCCACACAATCTCCGGGCGCAAATCATGAAGCGGAGGGTAGAGGCGGGCTTGATGAATATCTCTCTTTGGGCTATATCCCTCATGGTATACCAAGAGCCGGCAACCGTACCGTGGAATATTCCTATTGCGACTATGCTATATATCTTGTGGCAAAAGGTCTTGGTAAGGAGGAATTGGCGAAGAAGTACCTAAAGCAGTCGGGCAACTGGAAAAACCTTTGGCGTAAAGATTACGAGTACGACGGTGTTAAAGGCTTCATTATGCCCCGCGATGAGAAAGGGGAGTGGCTTGACAGCATCACTTATGGTCATTCAGAAAGACTGAAACCTACTTTTGTCTATACCCCGGTGACATTCGAAGGTCCTTGGTATACCCCGTGGTGGGATATGTTTTTCTATGAGGCATCCTCTTGGGAATACTCGCTGAGTGTGCCTCACGATGTGGAGGGTCTGATAGAACTCTGCGGAGGTCCGGAGGCTTTTGAAGCTCGTCTTGACAAATTCTTCGATAAAGGTTACTTCAATGTAAATAATGAGCCCTCATTTCTCAGCCCGTGCCTGTATCATTGGATTGACCGTCCTGACAAGACAGGGAAACGTGTCCATGAGATTATTGCTGCCAATTATAGCGACGCTCCTAACGGTTTGCCTGGTAATGACGATTCGGGAGCCATGTCATCGTGGCTTGCTTTCCATATGAGCGGTCTGTATCCTAACGCCGGTCAGGAGTATTACCTTATCCATACACCATTACTTAAATCTAATACTTTCCATCTCGCTAATGGTAAGGACTTCACGGTAAGATGTAGTGGTGAACCGGGAGCTGATGCGGTGATAGAGAGTATCACACTTAATGGAAAACCTTTCTCCGGCTATCGCCTTAGTCATAAAGACCTTATGGAGGGTGGTGAATTACTGCTTCATTTAAGAGATGATTGTGATGATGCATTTACCGATGTTGAATTAACTACTATAAGTGGGGTAGAATCTGCTGCTGAACTAAACTCCAATACTAATAAAAAACGAGTTGGGAATAAAGACCATAGAAAGATAGGAGTTGAAAATAAGCAAGGTCGTAAGGCGGTGAAGGGAAAAGAATTAGGAAAGGTTAGGTTTGTCTACAAACTCCATGGTCAGACGCGGCGATATGATGTCACTTACCGCATAGTTCCGGGTGGCGTACAAGCGGAATGGGGAATAGAACGTAATGGGAAATGGCAAAGCGGTATATATAGGATGTCGAACAAGGCGTTAGAGTGTGGCAATGTTATAAGTTTTCTCCAGCCTGTTGACGGAGATGTTGTGGCTTTAAGCGATAACGAGACATGGGGTCTGCTGCCATCAACACTGCTTGCCGCTGCCAAACGAGGTGATGAGATAGAATTTAACAACACACATTGGCGTGTGGTCAGAAACGAAACCGCTTTAAAAGAGGGACAAATTCACCTTATGGACGTAAAGGAAGGTGCCGAAATGCTTATTCTTGATAATGAGCAGTTGCCATTGATACTTGAAATGAGAAATAATCCTTTAGAAATCAATTGGACCATAGATTTAAAGATTGACAATCAGAATTGACTTAATAAGTTATTCTCCTATTATTCGTCTGCATTAAGTAAGCTTATTTTGATGTTTTGTTGGGAGGTATATAGCAATGTGGCAACAATGCGCATAGGATTGAAGTGTATTAACATAGTGAATGAAAAATAAATAAATTTTTAATAAAAAATATTTGCAAAGATGAAAGTTTAATTCTAAATTTGCAGTCCCATTAAAAACTCATTTTTAAGTAGAACGATTAAGCACATATCAACTTTATTAATGAGAACGATCAGCTTTAACCTGAGCTGCGGAATTAGAACCTTATATTCCGCCGTATCTTAACCGTAAGGGTATTTTATGCGCGGAAATTTTGATAACAACCGAACATTAAACTAAAAACTTAAAACTGACCTAATGAAAGTTTTTCCTTCTATGACAAACTGTAGGCTTCGCCTCGGACAAAGGGATGTCGTGAGAATCCTGCTTCCGATGCTGATGCTTCTTGCCTCTATTCCGGGCTTTGCCCAAGGCAAGTGGGTGTCGGGAACTGTCACCGACACTGACGGAGAACCTCTGATCGGCGTGACCGTAAGAATCGAAGGCTCAAGTGTGGGCACTGCCACTGACATTGACGGTAAGTACCGTCTTGACGGAGCGCTTGGTAAAGAGCTTTCTTTCTCTTATGTAGGCTATGCCACTCAGAAAATCAAAGCTGACAAAGCTATTATTGATGTTGTGTTGAAAGCTGACGACGCTCTTCTTGATGAAGTGGTGGTTGTAGGTTACGGCACAATGAAACGTAAAGATCTCACCGGCTCTATCACAACTGTTAACTCAAAAGACCTTAACGTAGGTGCATATACTGATCCCGGTCAGCTCCTTCAGGGTAAGGTTCCCGGTCTGGTGGTTGTTCAGAACTCCGACCCTAACGGTGGTGTGAACTCTCTGACACTCCGTGGTGCGTCTACCCTTAACGGTTCAACCGAACCTCTTTATGTGGTTGACGGTATTCCCGGTGTAAACCTTAACCTTATTCCCCCGAGCGAGATTGAGAGTATCGACGTGCTTCGTGATGCCTCTGCTACGGCTATTTACGGTTCTAAGGCTGCTAACGGCGTAATCATCGTGACTACTAAGCGTGGTGCTGACGGCCCTGCACGTGTGACTTATTCAGGTTATGTGTCTTGGGAGAAGATTGCCAATGACCACAAGATGATGACCGCAGACCAACTCCGTGCTTATGCTGAGGATAATGGCATCAATATCCCTAATGACAGGGGAGAAGATACTAATTGGGCTAAAGAGGTGCAACGTACCGGTTTCGCCACTAACCACGACTTGGCTATCTCCGGTGGTAATAAGACCACAACCTATAACGTATCTGTCAATTATATCAAGCGTGACGGTATCATTAAAGGTGTAGGTAATAACCTCTTTACCGGTCGTTCATATATCGAAACCAAGACTCTTAAAGAGCGTCTTACCCTTGGTGTAGGTATTAATGGTAATATCCGTAAGGAATGGGGTGTGCCTCGTAATATAGAGGGTAGTTCAGTTTACGAGGGTATGTATTATTATTCACCCCTTGTTCCTGCTACAAATGAGGATGGCAGCTGGTATGCGGACAAGACTATCTCGCAGAACTACAACCCCCTTTCCCTTATCTATGAGAACCGCTCGATGGCTACTTTCAAGCGTCTCCAGTTTACAGGTAAGGCATCTTTGAAGATTATCGAGGGTCTTCTTCTTAACGGTAACTTCTCATATGAGACACAGAACTATCACTATAAGGGTTATACCTCTACACAGTCGCAAAACAACACTCGCCACGGTGAGGCAGAGCGTAAGGTGACTGATGACTGGGCAAAACTTATGGAGATCTACGCCAACTATGATAAGGAGTTTAACGAGAACAATAAACTCGCGCTTATGGCAGGTTACTCTTGGGAAGAGCATAAGAATGGCGATGGTTTCGGTGCAAAGGGCTATAACTTCTATGATGATTCCTTAGGCTGGAATAATATCGGTATGGCAAATAGCTGGGATGCCGATCCTGTATGGGGTCAGCTCGAAAGCCATACAAAGATGATCTCTTTCTATGGTCGTGTCAACTACTCTCTGATGTCGAAATATCTCCTTCAGGCTGCTGTGCGTCGTGACGGTGCCTCCACTTTCGGTTCAAACAACAAGTGGGCAACTTTCCCCTCTGCTTCTGTAGCGTGGCGTATCTCTCAGGAGAATTTCTTAAAAGACAATACCGTGCTTACCGATCTTAAACTTCGTGTAGGTTGGGGTCAGAGTGGTAATGCTCAGGGTTTCGATATTTATACAGCTCGTTTCTTCTATGATCTTACAAATCCGATAAAGCGTTTCGATTATGTCGATCCAATCACCGGTGCTGTGACTTCTTATAAGACTCTGACCGCTGCACGTAATGTAAACGATAACCTCAAGTGGGAGACCACTACGATGCTTAACCTTGGTCTTGACTTCTCGTTCCTTAATGGCCGCATCGGTGGTACAATCGAATACTATAACAAGGACACCAAGGATATGATTTGGGATTATCCTGTGTCAGTGGCTCAGTATCCGGTCGACAAAATGACAGCCAATGTCGGTAAGATGCGTAACCGTGGTGTCGAGTTGATGATTCAGGCTTTCCCGATTCAGACACGTGACTTCACTTGGAGCACCTCTCTCAACTTCTCTCACAACGACAATAAGGTTGTGAGCGTATCAAACAGCGAGTTTAACGCCGGCGTTCTTAACCGTTATGATCCGCATCTTCCCGGTCTTTCACAGGGTTGTAACACTCAGCGTATCGTAGAGGGTAAACCTATCGGTTCATTCTATCTTTGGGATTGGGCTGGCTATAATGATCAAGGTATTTCAACTTTCTACCGTTATGATGGACAGGGTAACCACATACTTGATGAGAACGGTAATCCGGAGACAACAATGGAGCCGGGAGAGGATGACCGCATATATATGGGCAATGCCCAGCCTAAGTTGACTATGGGTTGGGATAACAAACTCAGCTATAAGAACTGGGATCTCAATGTGTTCTTCACCGGTGTATTCGGTCAGAAGATTTTCAATGAGCCTCATGCTTATTTCTCCTACGTGGCTTCAATCTCTCAGGGTAAGAATGTAATGGCATCCGTTATCAAGGATCAGCTTCCTACTGACGGTCTTGCCCACTATCCCTCTCAGCGTTATTTGGAAGACGGCAGCTATTTCAAGCTTGCTTCGTTGACTCTCGGCTATACGTTCCGCAACTGTTTCAACGGCTGGTTGAATGACATCCGTCTTTATGTATCAGCTAACAACGTCTTCACAATCACTAAGTATTCAGGTCGTGACCCTGAGATTAACCTCGGTGGCCTTGATCC
Source organism: uncultured Porphyromonadaceae bacterium (assembly GCA_947177145.1). Classification (GTDB taxonomy): domain Bacteria; phylum Bacteroidota; class Bacteroidia; order Bacteroidales; family Muribaculaceae; genus Lepagella. Next base: position 5,624 of record CAMWTL010000032.1, on the reverse strand, counting down.
GGGTCATGATACCCGTAGCGACCATTATCCGCGTACCCGTCAGATTCTTGTGGGCGCTACAATCAACTTCTAATCTCTCAAACTCGAACAGTTGAAAATGAAATCATATTTAAAATTACTTTCACTCGGTGCTCTGATAGCAGGTATGGGATTGACCTCCTGCACTGATCTTAATACCGATCTGAATACAAGATATACCGAATTGCCCGATAATCCCATTGCGGTGGAGGGTGAATTCAATGCCTGCTATCTCTACCTCCACGGCTGGTTTGGTCGTGACTTTAATGAAGGTGTAGTTAATCAGGGTGACGAGGTTATGGGCTGTTGCTATGGAGTAGGTAACTATTTCGATGATGGCCGCTATCTGGATGGTTCTATCCATGACCTTGATTTGGATAACTGGCGTACACGTATTATCGAGGGTTGTATGTCAGGTGTCAGCTACACCAACACTAAGATTAGGGCTTACGGTGGTCCTGATATGAAAGATCCGGTTGTGGCTCCCTTGCGTGCTATCCGTGCATACTACACTTTCTGGATGATGGAGCTTTATGGCGATGCGCCTATAATGTATCGTCCTCTCGAAGAGGGTGAGCCGATCGACCGTTCTCCGCGTGCAGAAGTAGCTAAGTGGCTTGAAAGCGAATTGCTGGATATTCTCGGTCAGGAAGATGCCCTTAGCAAAGCCAATGACCTCTCCACTTATGGCAAGCCCAACTATTGGATGGCTGCCGCTCTCCTTGCCAAGATATATCTCAACTGGGGTGTATATACTCACGATATTACTACAGTCACCAACGATACTCCTAACGAGAAGCTTAATGACTGTGTGAAATGGTGTGATGAGATTATCAACTCAGGTCTGTTTGAGGTTGGACAAGGCTACCGTCAGAAGTTCTATCCCGATAATGGCGTACATATCAAAGACTTCATCTACGCTCTCAACGTTGACCCCGCTACTCAGGGCGACGGCACAACTACTTGGTATCGTTGGTTCGGCTTCAAGAAAGATGGTCTCTGTGTGCCTTATACACTCGGTTGGAAGAATGATAAGTCACTTGCCGGACAGACTGTCCTGACTAAAGAGGCTGTTGAACGCTTCAACCTTCCCGGAGATGAACGTAACAAGATCATCCTCAAGGGTCCCCAGTGTACTTTCGATGCCAATTATGAGCAGACAGATATACCGGTTTATATCTATTCTGTACCCGGTAATGAGAAGACTCTGGTAGGTCAGCTTACCTATCATGAGGATTTTGACTTTGATGATGCTTCAATCTATTCACTTGGTGATGAGGCTGAGCCAAAAGCAAACAAGACTAATATAGCAAATGGTACAGCTCTCCTCAATATTCAGAAGGGTGCCCGCTGCTTCAAATATCCTCCGCGTGAAGAGGACTATTCTATCTGGAACCGTCAGCAAGCAAATGACTCTCCGATCTTCCGCTTTGCGGATATTCTCTTGATGAAGGCTGAGTGCATTATGCGCGGTGCTACTCCAACATTGGGGGCTACAGTTAACGATCTTGTCAATGTCGTTCGTCGCTGCTCCAATGCACCTGAAGTGACAGGTACTTTCACAATTCAAGATCTTATGGACGAGCGCTCACGTGAGTTCATCCTTGAACCTTGGCGTAGAAACGACCTTATCCGTTGCGGAATGTTTGAGAACGATTGGGGTGAAAAGAACCGCTATAAGGTTTGGGACAACGCGGATCATACCGAGTTCCATTGGGTAGAGCGTGATGGTGTGAAAGATCCTAACCGTCGCTTGATGCCTATCCATCGCGGTATCCTTGAGACCAACCTTAATTGGAAGCAGAATCCGGGTTATGCCGGTCTCTGATAGAAATTAGAGATGGTTTAATAAGATTTGATAAAACTCTTACGGCAGATTTTTGATGGTCTGCCGTAAGAAACAAAACTAAACATATCTAAATCCATATTATCTAACCTTTAAATTATGGTAAAATTCAACTTCAAACGCAGCGCAATGCTGCTCGGAGCCTCTGCTGTACTTCTATCAGCTGGCGCAGCCGGTACTTATCGTGACGTAACCGGCAAGTATATGCAAAATCCCGCCTTCTTCCCCGGTTGGCAAGGTGCCCTTACCGATGTGGTTAACGGTGTAGGTGAGGTATACAATGGTGCCTTCAACCTTTATCAGGTACTTCCTGATATGCCGGAGGGTGAGTATGTGCTGACTGCCGATGCTTTCTATCGTTGTGGTTATAATGATTACGCAAAGGAGAATATGGTTGATGGCAAGAATCACTATGCTTATCTCTATCTCGGCGATGCTAAGGTTGAGGTAAAGGGTCTGTTTGACGGCTATGAGGCTGCTCCTAATAGCACAGAGGAGGCTGCTACAGCTTTTGCAAATGGTCTGTATGTAAATACCGTTACTTATAAACACCCCGGTGGTGACCTCGTTCTTGGTATTAAGAATCTCGGTGGCTACAATGACGAATGGTGCTGCTTCGACAACTTCCAACTTAAGAGCGGTGATACAGATTACACCGAGCTTATCAAGAACGCACAGTTCGAGGAAGGCATCGATATGGGTGCTGAGTGCTGGGATATGGTTAACAGTACCGGTGGAGTGAAAACTCCTGATGTAAACAAGGGTGGTGGCGTATATCGTAAGACCAACGCTTCTCCCTATAACTTCGGTCAGCAGGTAGAACTGCCCGCAGGTACTTATCGCTTTAGCGCACTCACTTTCCTCCGTTATGGCGGTGCCGGTAACTACGATGGTAAGATTATCACTTGTAAAGGTGAATGGGGTCTGATTGACTCTGATCCTTCTCCCAAGCAGTGGTATGACCAGAATCTCTACACAGAGGATAATTTCCTTGACAATGCATATCTTTATGTATCTTTTGAGGAGGATAAGCCTTCTAACATAGGTGTATCTGTTGAGACTTTGGAAGAGAATGTAGTTCTTACCCGTCTCAAAGGTCCTTGGCAGATTTGCGAGGGTGACTACGCTTCTATGCCTGAGAACGAAACTCGCGGTACAGCTGAGGGTACTCAGATAGAACCTGCATATGATGTTCGCAATGTAGTTCCCAATTGGTGTGATTCAGGTATGGAGCGTGAATCAGCTGCTGCTTTCGTAAATGAGCCTGAGAAGTGGCTTCAGTATGTTGAGTTTACTCTCGAAGAGCCTGCTAAGGTTTGGGTAGGTCTTGGCAAGGATGAGAACCGTCCTGCTCAGTATTGGAATCCGTTTGCTGACTTCAAGCTTGAAGTTCTCGCTGGCGAGGACACCGGTGTTGAGTCTGCTATCGCTACTGAGGATGCTGCTCCCGTTTACTACAACCTCCAGGGTGTTCGTGTTGCCAATCCTTCTAACGGTATCTTCATCGTGAAGAAAGGCAACAAGACTTCTAAGCAGGTTATCAAGTAAGCAAAGAGTAATGCACTCCAAGCAACTTACATAAGTAAGCTATTAGCTAAAGATATAAAATTTAGCAATTATATATTAGATGAAGTGACAAGCCGCAAAGGGCGGCAATTATTGAACAGTTTGTTATCAGAAGATGAAACCCGGCGGAAGTGATTTCCCCCGGGTTTTTCTATGCCCTTGTATTACCCTTATTGCCGACACAACCTAATTGCGGACTTAATAGTAGTATGGAGAGGTGGTATATCATAGATAATGGCATCAAAGACCATTTCAGCATCAAGCTCGAAATAACCATGAGCAATATGATTTCGCATACCTATAATTGCTTTCCAGGGAATATTGGGGAAGTTGGTTTGTAGAAAATCAGGCTGAATTCTATTTATTCGGTTTATTCCTTCCCCTATAGCTGTGATAAGAGTACAATTTGCTGCTAATAGTTGCATTCCGGTCTGTGTGGTATAATAATCTTCCGCAGATTTAACATTGCGATTCCATTCAATGAGATTGATAATAGTTTCTTCGATGGATTCAAGTGTTAATAGGATACGGTCAATAGTTGAATCAGAGTATGGTGATTGCATCGTGGGATATTTGTTGTAGGAATTTCGGTGACAGATGGGAGTGATTGCGGACTAAATCCACAGAAGTATTAAGTATGCGTTCAAGAAAATCCTTAAGTTGACTAACCAGTAGGATTTTTGGGGGCATGTCAATTAATAAATCAATATCGCTATCCGGTCTGTTATCACCTCTTGCGATTGATCCGAACAATGCTAATCCTGTTACCCCGAATTCGGCTTGAATTTGAGGTAGATTAGCTTTTAGTATGCTTATATATTCTTGTGAGTTATGCATATCGTCAATTGAGAATAAAATATTATCCGTGTAAGTAAACCTATAATTTTGATTTGATTCAAAATTACTAAAAAATTTTCAATTTATAATCAGATAGTATGGAATTAAAGGACTTCTACTATTTTTTCATATTAAAGTGATGTTTCTTCAATTAATTCTGTCCGATAGTAATAATGTGACGGTGACTTCCTACGTTTTATAGTAAACATTTATTTATAGGTATGGAAGTATCTAATGAAATAATAAAAGAAATGGGTTTTATGAATGGAATAATGGCAAGATTTAGGAGAACTATGGGCAAGTTAAGAAAAAGGATGGTAAGGGTTGGATTGACAATGGGATTGGCTTTGGCGGCTGTACCATGCTTTGGGGAGAAAGTGACACTGCCGGTATGGCCCGACGGTGCGCCGAATGAAAGTGGTCTTTCGGTAGAAAATGAGAATTGGAACGGTGATTTCCTGAATCAGACTGCCACCGCTGAACTTTATGTTTATCCCGCTGCTGAACCTAATGGTACGGCTATTCTTATGTGTCCCGGTGGAGGTTATTGGGGGTTAGCTATGGGTCACGAGGGTCATGCTATGGCTGATTGGTTTAATTCAATGGGTATCACCTATGCCGTGTTGAAATACCGTATGCCAAACGGTCATGACGAGATACCACTATCTGATGCTGAACAGGCGATGCGCATCTTACGTGCCCACGCTTCCGAATGGGGTATAAATCCTAATTCTATCGGTGTTATGGGTGCCTCTGCCGGCGGGCATCTTGCTTCCACTCTCGCTACCCATTATTCATCTTCTCAAACTCGTCCCGATTTTCAGATACTTTTCTATCCTGTAATTACGATGGAGCAGGGCGTAACCCATCAAGGCTCGAGGGATTTCCTTATCGGTAAGACCCCTTCGGACGAGATGGTGAAGCGTTACAGCAATGAGCTTCAGATTACACTTGAAACCCCGGAGGCTTTTTTAATGGTATCAGCCGATGATGATGTTGTGCCCGTAGCCAACACTCTCAGATACGTCACCTCCCTTTCGGAAAACAATGTGCCCTTTTCACTCCATGTCTATCCTACAGGAGGTCACGGGTGGGGCTATGGCGATCACTTCACCTACAAACCCCAATGGACAGCCGAACTCCAAAAATGGCTCCAAGAGCGCATACTACCCAAAAATAAGCGTTAAAGCTTTTCATAAAAATGAAATTTTAGCGTATAGGGCATTATTAATCACAATATTCATGAGGCATCAAAATTTTGGCGTGAATTTTTCACGCCAAAATTTTGATGCCTCAGTTTTTATCATAACTTTGCTTTTAGGAATCGTAAAAAATAAGTTGGGACAAAGTTTATAAA
>CAMWTL010000031.1 GCA_947177145.1 uncultured Porphyromonadaceae bacterium | reverse complement strand
CATAAATGCTCATTTTATTTTTCTCCCTTTGGATAGATGCAAAAATAATTTGCAATTTTGTATCTGAATTAAAAAATAACGCTTCAATTTCGTTACAAAGGTTATGTCAAAGTTCGCTTTGAAACCCAGAAAATATGCGGACAACTGTTAATCTGACCTTCATGTCGTGATGACTTCTTCACCAATCTTACGAAATCTGTCCTTAGTTTCAACAACCGAACGGCAACTAGACGATTGAATAAGGCTGGAGGACAATTTGAGACCAATTACCCAATATCACATTTAGCTATATCTTACTATCAGACAATTATCCCAAAACTATGCACTCCGTTCCGATATATCCCCCTATTATATTCAATAGAATCGGTTATATACCCTTTTTTCTTACTATCCACTTACTAATAACACTTTCTAACCAAATTTACCGACAGAGCTATGTATTCAGCAGACTTCCACAGTGGAAACCTGATTCAAAAGTTGCAACATTGCAGAAAAAATATCTAAAATTTTGTCTAAAAAAATTGAAATATTACAGAAGTCCTGCAAATGGCAGTAAGGGGTATTAACTTTGCAATATCAAACCATAAAAACAGATTATTATGAAACTACCCGGATTATCATTCTCTTGGAAACGTGCATTAGGCGTAACCCAAGCTAAACAGCAATTTGCTCGAAAAACCGGCATACCTACCACAAAAGCCGGTCTCGAACGTAAAATCGGGAAAGCAGTAATCAAATCAATCTTTGGAAAATGATTGAGGCATACAACCACTAACAATTATCCGGATCGAAGGGCACAGGACTTCGACCACGATCGGCATACGGAAAGACTTGCCTCCGTGTGCCGATCTAACTACGTCTTATATCTTTAATAACTTTATATTCGCTGTTGGTTATAAAAATTTCTTCTTTCCACAATTCACATATATGACTGTGCGTTTTAGTAGCATAATGAAGTTGTTTTACGTATCACTCTCACACTTTTCTACGATTAGCTTTGTCATATATGCACTGTTAGTGTTATCACATAGGTAATTAGAAAAATGCGGGAATAACTTGAAAAACAATACCCATGAGAGCAATTGAACGCGCCGCCGTGGCAAGAATACTTATAGATCTCATAAAAGCCGACAAAGTGATCGACAGTCGGGAAATGGATCTATATCGTGAACTGAAGAATCAGTATTCAATATCACGAAAAGACGAGGTTGAGGCATATGGCTTAACCTTGAGCCGAGCCATCAACATTCTCAAGGAGATGGAACCGTCAGCCGTGGCTGAATTGCTTCAAGAATTTGAAAAGATGACAATGAGCGATACCTTCTGTGCGTGTGAGGAGGCGCTGTTCCTGCTTGCTCTTTCGCTTTGCCTGAGAGAGCAAGAGCCTGAGTGTGACATTATTTCTACCGTGATTGAAGAACCTTGGTTTGACGAGCGTCAGGTAATTTACATAGAATCACACCACGATAAGGAAATCAATTTTGCCATTCAGAAAGAACTGAGAGCGATTTCAAGAGAATTGAAGCTATGCGGCCTGGAATTCGTCTACCTACCCCATATACTACATCACTATATTACCACACCTAAAAATCTGCTTATGGATGTAGTGTCTATGCTCTCACCATCCCTTTCCGAACAGGCTGTGGCAGGTTTGCTTACAAAGATAAAACTCTTTAAGACCGATACTTTCTGCGTTGAGCAGCTTCACCATAAACTGGGTTTCACAGAACTGGCAGATACTCCCCCTGCACTTCTTATGAGAGTAAGCCAATCGAAAGTGGGTAATGATGTGTTCACCAATTTCCTGAGAGTCGAGCTTTCAGCCGACGTTCTCGCCACTGTCCAAAATATCGCCGATATGTTTCTCTCATATAACGGCAGCGACCGTATGATCGTTTCCCATAAAAAGGATGAAAAAGGGAGTTTCCTCTACAACGGCTTTTACCGACAGATATTCGAAATATTGCTCTTGCAAAAATCCATAGAGTGCCATCTTCTCGTTGACTTAATCCACGGCAAAATATCTTTCCCTGAAATCGACATCACTCTCTCCGGAATACACCGTAAGGAAAAAGCTCTTTATACCCTTTTCATATATGAGGCAGGTCATGATGCTTTTCTAAATGAAGACGGCAATGTGATCCAAAATGGTGGAATCAACTTCACTCCTCCTACCCATGCAAAACAGATGGCGAAATTCAATCGTCGTATGGAACTTCTCCAAAAGAAATATGCCAAAATATACGCCGCTTTCGGAGGTGAGGAGAACAGTGCACCCGATATTTCACGAGCCGACATACGTCTCCCTATGCTTGCGGTGATAAAACGTGTCATCATCAAGCATAGGGAAAAGATTTACGATGTCAATAGATTCATAATCCAAAACCCGGAGAGAAAAGGAATCTACAGTCTGTCAGCCATACCGGAAACATTCCAATGCATTGACTTTCATTCCTCTCAACCAATTAGTATTTACGATTCAGCTCTGTTCAAAGAATTGGATGAGATGTCTTAGTCGCGAGAGAACAGGTCACGGGTATATACCTTCTCTTTCACATCAATGAGTTCGGGAGCCGTGCGGTTAGCTAAGATAGCCTGTGAGAGACGCTTGAATGTCTCAAGATCATTTACCACCTTGGAGCCGAAGAATGTGGAGCCGTCGGGCAAGGTAGGTTCATAAATGATTACCGTAGCGCCTTTCGCCTTTATACGCTTCATCACTCCCTGAATTGATGACTGACGGAAATTATCGGAGTTAGACTTCATTGTGAGTCGGTAGACACCTATTACACATTCCTTCTCCTGTGCGGGACCGAATGTGTTCATCTCACTGTAATTATACCATCCCGCTTTCTTCAGAACCTGGTCGGCAATGAAGTCCTTTCGGGTTCTGTTGCTTTCCACAATTGCTGACATCATATTCTGTGGCACATCGGCATAGTTGGCAAGTAATTGTTTGGTATCTTTAGGCAGACAGTAACCACCGTAACCGAAACTCGGATTATTATAATGTGTGCCTATGCGCGGATCAAGTCCGATACCTTCGATGATGGCTTTCGCATCCAAACCCTTCACCTCGGCATAAGTGTCGAGTTCGTTAAAATAACTGACACGAAGTGCCAGATATGTATTGGCAAAGAGCTTAACAGCTTCCGCTTCCTTCATACCCATATAGAGCGTGTCTATATTCTCTTTGATAGCACCTTGCTGGAGAAGTCCGGCAAAAATATGAGCTGCCTCACTCATACGCTCCACATCCGTGAGCTTACATATTGCTATATTCTCCTCCTCAAACCGTGGATTGGGAATAATCTTCGGTATGCCGGCAATTATGCGTGAAGGATACAGATTATCATACAACGCCTTACTTTCACGCAAAAATTCCGGGAAGAAGAGGAGGTTGAGTTGCTTGACGCCTCTCGCAGCATATTTTATATAGAGAGATCGGCAATACCCCACCGGTATAGTTGATTTAATAACCAAGACAACGTCAGGATTTACCGAAAGCGCAAGATCAATCACATCCTCGATATTATGCGTATCGAAATAGTTGGTGATAGGATCGTAATTTGTAGGAGTGGCAATAACAATGAAATCCGCATCTTTATAAGCAGCCTTACCGTCTGTGGTGGCTTTAAGATTCAGATTCTTCTCCTTAAGATATTTTTCAATATATTCATCTTGTATGGGAGAACAGCAACGATTTATCATTTCTACTTTCTCCGGAACCACGTCCACCGCGACAACTTCATTATGCTGAGCAAGTAGAGTGGCGATACTCAGTCCCACATAGCCGGTGCCGGCAACTGCTATTTTCATAGTCACAAGAGCTTAGTTATTATATATTCCGTTCCGTTTCACGATGTGGCTTCCCAAGGGGATACCCACGTAGGAGCGGATTGTAAATTTAATAATTTTTATCAGTCCATGCAAATCAAAAAAGGAAATTGAGGAGCTTTGTTTGCTCATTTGAGAGGTTTGCACTAACTTTGCATTATGAAACATCTGCACCTCCTTACCTTTCTTCTCTGACAACAAAGTAAGGAAACGGTGCCCATCGATTTCAATAAGAATGGATTTTAAGATAGAAGCCAACGCCCCCGATACCGCCGCAAGAGCAGGCGAAATCACAACCGATCACGGAAAGATACCGACTCCCATCTTTATGCCCGTTGGCACAGTGGGCAGTGTGAAAGGAATACATCAGCGCGAACTGCGCGACGACATTGACGCCAAAATAATCCTTGGCAACACATATCACCTCTACCTGCGCCCCGGACTCGATATTATTCGCGGTGCCGGAGGGCTGCACAAATTCAACGGCTGGGAACGCCCCATACTTACTGATTCGGGTGGTTTTCAGGTGTTTTCCCTTTCAGCCAACCGTAAGCTTAAAGAGGAGGGAGCATATTTCCGCAGCCATATCGACGGCTCCAAACACCTCTTCACTCCGGAGGGAGTTGTAGACATTGAAAGAGTGATAGGCGCCGACATAATGATGGCTCTCGACGAATGTCCTCCCGGCACCGCAGATTACGATTATGCCAAGAAATCATTGGGGCTTACCCAACGATGGCTCGAAAGAGGTTGGAAAAGATATAAGGAAACCGAGGGTTTATATGGGTATTCCCAAGCTTATTTCCCGATTGTGCAAGGCTGTGTCTATCCGGATCTTCGCAGGGAGGCAGCCAAACACGTGGCTGACCTTGGAGCCGACGGAAATGCAATCGGAGGCTTGGCTGTGGGTGAACCTACAGAGAAGATGTATGAGATGATTGAGGTGGTCAACGAAATTCTGCCCACAGATAAACCACGCTATCTTATGGGAGTGGGTACCCCGGCGAACATACTTGAAGCCATTGACCGGGGAGTGGATATGATGGACTGCGTGATGCCTACGCGCAACGGACGTAACGGAATGATATTCACCCGCAATGGAATTATGAATATGCGCAATAAGAAATGGGCTGACGATTACGCACCGCTCGACGAAGGGGGCGCAGCCTGGGTTGATGAGGTCTATTCCCGTGCCTACGTGCGGCATCTTTTCGTAAGTCAAGAACTTCTTGCTATGCAGATTGCCTCAATCCATAACCTTGCTTTCTATCTCTGGCTCGTGAAAGAGGCGAGACGACACATCTTGGCAGGTGATTTCAAAAGTTGGAAAACTGAAATGGTAGAGCGGGTGACACGCAGACTCTGACCCAATACTCCCTCATACTCTCCTCAGATAATTAAATATGACTAAAAAAGAAGACCATATACCTACCGACAATCTTCCGGAGGATGCTATTGTAGCTGCGAAAAACTTTTCGGAGACAGCCGATGACCTCACCGCAACTGTTGCAGAGGAAACCAATAGCCGGGCTGACGCTTCCATCGAAGAAGTCACTACGGTGAAGAGGAAAGATTCGGTAAACAATGCGAAGAAATGGCGATGGAAAAATCCTTTCCGTCTCACCATACTCGACCGCTATATCTTAGGCAAGTTCCTCGGCACATTCTTCCTCTCCACCCTTCTTATCCTTGCGGTGGTGGCTATGTTTGACATCACCGAGAAACTTGACGCATTCCTCACCGCCCCCCTCAAAGAGACTATATTCGATTACTTCCTCTCCTTCCTTCCCTACTTCGCCAACCAGCTCTCCCCTCTCTTTGTATTTATCTCAGTGATTTTCTTCACCTCAAAATTGGCGGGAAATTCGGAAATTATTGCTATCCTCTCAAGTGGTGTAAGTTTTAGCCGTCTGCTGAGACCCTATATGATAGGCGCAGCTATCATTGCAGCCTTCACATTTCTTCTGAGCAATTATCTAATTCCCCCAACCAACATCAAGCGTTTGGCATATACGAATAAGTATGTGAAGAATAAGAAAGTGGAGAGCAACGTCAACGTTCAGCTACAAGTTTCGCCAGGTGTGGTGGCATATATCGGACGTTTTGAAGACCGTAATAAGACAGGCTATCGCTTCTCTCTTGATAAATTCAAGGGTCAGGAGCTCGTGTCGCGTACTACATCGCAGGCAGCACGTTACGACACAACAAGAATGTATCACTGGATACTCTCCGACTATATTACACGCGATTTCGACGGAATGAAGGAAAAAATCACCCGAGGCACCAAACTCGACACAATCATTCCTTTCGAACCACGTGACTTTATGATTTCTGTTGACGACCAGGAGACTCTTACCACTCCCCAGCTTTCAGAGTATATAGAAAAGCAAAAAATGAGAGGCGTAGCCAACATCAAGGCATTTGAGATTGAGAAAGAGAAGCGCATAGCCGCCACCGCCGCAGCCTTCATCCTTACACTTATCGGTATGTCGCTCTCCTCGCGAAAGGCGAAAGGCGGAATGGGACTTAACATCGGTATCGGTCTCGGACTCAGTTTCAGCTACATTCTTTTCTCCACCGTCACGAGTTCCTTCGCAATAAATGGCTTGACAACTCCCTTTATAGCAATGGAGATTCCAAACGTGATATATCTGGCAATAGGCATATATCTATATTACCGCGCCTCGAAATATTGATATGCTCTATCAGGCAACTGCTTACACATAGCGCCAGTGTTTTGACGCACACATGATCAAGCAACTGATAGGGGAATGACAATCGCGATTGTCATTCCCCTATCAGTTGCTTATAGCCTATTTGAAAGAAACTTCGGTTGAAATCAGCCGGGCGAAGAATCTCTTTACCTACCATAACAATATCTATATCTATCGGCACAAGGTTCTGACTTCGTGCAAATTCATCACGTCCACATTCAATCTCGTAACGTTTACACTCACGTTCAAAATCATCAAGCGAATCAATCTGTGTATAAATTCCGATCACAACAGCATTCATATACGGTGTGCCCACATGTCCATAGGGGGGAGTCTCATAAATCCTTGATGCCCTGACGGCACTAAGCCTCTTCCTAAGCCATTCTATTGCCTCAGCCACCCCACTTCTGCGATCTCCACAGTTAGCCCCAAGACCAATAACTAATTCCAGGGACTGGACCTTCTGCTTCATATATTTATTCTCTCTTCTAATTAGTCCATTTCCCTATGTTGTGTCTGATGATGCAGCGTAAGCAAGGTTATCTCCGGATAAGCGGCAAAAAGTCGTGAAGGCATACCCACCTCACCGGCACCGATGTTGACGTATAGCTTCGTCAGATGCCCATTCTCGTTCAGGCGATCATACATACCGCCCCATTGCTCATAACGGTACTTTGCCGGTGACCATACCCAATCACCCAATTTGAACATCATCTGCATAGCGTGGGTGTGCCCGGCGAGAGAAAGATCAATATTGGTGTGATGTGACACATATTCATTCCAATGTTCCGGATTATGGGTTAGAAGTATCTTGTAATGATGGTCATTCTGATTATACAAGGAGTCTGGTGAAGGGCTCAAAGCAAGGTCAAGGTCTCCGTAGGTAGGGAATGGCGGATCCCCGACATTCTCTACACCGACAACCATTATGCTATCATTTCCACGTGTCACAAACACCTTGCGGTTATTCAAGAGATTCCATCCCATATCCTTTTGGTAGTCGGCGAGTTTTTGATTGTTCTTGATACGATCCTGCGGATCCTTCCAGTCCACATAATCGCCATAGTCGTGGTTACCGAGGATGGACAGCACACCGTCGGGAGCATGAAGACGCGAAAGCACAGGGATAAACGGCACAAGCTCATCAGTGCGTCTGTTTACAATGTCTCCTGTAAACACAATCAAATCAGGATGAAGCGAATTTACCGAATCCACAAGCGCAGATATAAAAGCTGTATCAGTTCCCCACGTTCCCACATGGATATCACTGATCTGGGCAATCTTGTAGCCATTAAAGGGAAGAGGAACCTTAGGAGAAGTTATATCTTCGTGGGTCACCACTATCTCATGACGTGTCTCACCGACACCCCACCACATAGCACCGAACACAAGCACGGCTACCCCCGTACCTACCCACTGCATAGGATGATTCCGACTCTTTCGCTTGGTTAAACTCCGGATAACCTTACCGATCAATGAAAAGATAACGTACACAAGTTTTGCCGCATAGACTGTAATGATGGAATACAGCATCCACATCACAGGCAAAATATCGCTCGACTCCGAACGTCGTGGCAGACATAGCACCACAGCCATAAACAGCCAGCACAACACTGCACTGACCAAATAAACCTTCCACCAGAAAGGTTTATTAGCCGACTTTCGTATGTCTGAGGTAATATACAAATCGACCAACACGCTTCCTAAAAGCATGATGATCATCATTACAACGGGTATTCTCATAGTCTTATTCCATTCCTCCGAGCAGAGAGCGGAGCTTGTTGCGCAGGGGGTTGGCATACATGGTCAGCATCATCTGCCACATATATTCCCTCTCCTCCGGCGTCACATTGTCCAAGTCAACCTTATCAAGCTGGCGGTTGAAGTAGGCAATGGTTTCCTCCTTCTTCTCCTCGGTATATTTCCTTGCAAATCTGTCGGTCTCATGCAGGAGATCAAAAGCCACGTAGTTTATGTCAAAAATCTCGTAGCTACGGTGTATAGCCTGGTCAATCAGACACCCTATATGCTTGGCAGCTTTATTCCTATCGGAAAAATCACCAATCTCATCTATCTTGCTATTGATACGTGGGGTAAGCTGGAAGTGTACTCTACCCTTAAACTGCATTAAGCCGGTCTCCATAGAGAAAAGATCATCACGCTGCGATTTCTTGAAATCCGGGTCGCGCCGTTTCAATAAAAACTCGCGGGCTTTCAGATAGTCGTTGGGGTCATATTCATAAGAGATGCACACAGGCATAATATTAATCTCCTTTATCCTATCCATAAAGGAACCTTGTCCGGCTATCGAGAGCATCTTCACGAGTGAATCCTGCGTGTGGTCGCTGCTGTCTTTCGCCCTGCCCTCTCTCTGGGCAATCCATACTGACTCGTGCTTCTCCAATATGCAATAGTGAATATAGGCAGAAAGCTTCTTGGCTGCCTCAAGACCCTCACGCAGACCTGTGTTGCGCTTTACGATAAAGCTCTTGTTAAGCCTTACAAGGTCGGTGATCCAATCATAGATCAGCAGATTGTTGCCGATAGCCACTTCCGATGTCGGGAATCCGCGACGCAGAAAAGCCAAGTTAAGGAAAGAAGCATCAAGCACAATGTCCCTATGGTTGGTGAGAAATGTATAAGTTACAGATGGATTCAAATATTTCACACCACCCAAAGTTATGCCGGAGGTAGTAGTTTTCGCAAGCATCTCCAGGAAAGGAAACATCACCTGGGTCTGCAAATCATGCTTGGTACGTATCTTTAGAAGCTCCTCGATGAGCGCGGGCACATCTTCCGGAGGCATTGTATATTTCACCGCGTGGAGGAAGCCCGGCTCTTTTACAAGCTGCTCCATTTTCTCGTGAAACACTGAATCATCATATGGCGCGATGTCGCTGAAATTATAATCTTGCTGACTCATTATGTCTAAATTTTAAAATTCCGCCATCCTCGGGTTATATGAAGGGATTGGCGACGGATACTTTCCCAAGTGCAAAGTTAATGCGAAAGTCCCATATTAGAAACAATTCGGAGAGTAAAATTTCTTTTAAGCACAGTGGTATTTGTTTAGAACGGGTTATTTATTCAGGAATCACGTCTATAGGCTCTCCACCGTTCCATAAGATTGGTCATATCTTCCGGTATGGGGCACTCGAAATCAAGATGCTCACCCGTCACAGGGTGTACAAATCCAAGAGTTCTGGCATGCAAAGCCTGACGAGGACATATTTGGAAACAATTCTCCACAAACTGCTTATACTTGGCAAAAGTTGTGCCCTTCAATATCTTGTCGCCACCATAGCGGGCATCGTTGAAAAGCGGGTGTCCCTGGCTGAGCATATGCACACGGATCTGATGTGTGCGTCCCGTCTCAAGCACACACTTCACCACAGTGACATATCCGAAACGCTCCACCACCTCATAATGCGTCACCGCATGCTTACCCACATTCGGATCGCCCGTGACACACATCTGAAGCTTATTGCGTGGATTGCGGGCTATATTACCCACTATGGTGCCTTTGTCTTCATTAAAATCACCCCAAACAACTGCCACATACTCGCGCTTCGTGGTCTTATGGAAAAACTGGCTACCCAAATGGGTCTTTGCCTCGGGAGTCTTAGCCACAACCAGCAAACCGGAGGTGTCCTTATCTATACGATGCACGAGTCCGAGGCGCGGATCGCTTACATCGTAATCGGGATTGTCTTTGAAATGATATGCGAGAGCATTGACGAGAGTGCCGTGATAATTGCCGTGGCCGGGATGTACCACTAATCCCGCCGGCTTATTCACTACAAGCAGATAGGGATCCTCATACACTATGTCAAGGGGAATGTCCTCCGCTATAATCTCGAACTCATAGCGAGGGCGGTCCATCACAATGCTCACCACATCGTTCGGCTTTACCTTGTAGCTTGACTTTACCGGCTTTCCGTTGACAATTACACATTGTGCGTCGGCAGCTTGTTGGATACGGTTGCGTGAGGTCTTCTCCATACGGTCGACAAGGAACTTATCGACCCGGATCATCTGTTGTCCCTTATCTGCCACAAAGCGGAAATGCTCAAACATCTCCCTGCCATCGGGGGTAATGTAAGTGGGCTCCTCCACTTCGGAGGTCTCATCCTCATACCCTTCACATACCTTTCCTGTCACCTCCTCTATTTCTTTCATAAAAGCCATTGACACACTTATTTTATTGAAAGACAGACAAATCGGTTACGCAATCTTATTCTATGAAGATGGGTTCGGTCTCCTCCGGCTCCTCATCTCTTGTCACTACCGGCACCTGATCCTCGTCGCCCACGTCGCCGGTCACTATTCCGCTATTGTCAGCAGCCGTCTCAGCTGAATAGCGTAAGTACTCCTCATTCTGGAGAGAATCACGCAGCTCTCCCAACCTACCGTCGTATACCTCAACTACAATCTTGGCATTTACAGGCACCTTCTGAGTCTTCTTGACCACACGCCCGTTGGCAGTGACCTTTACGATGCAGTCATTGTCGCCAAGCACCTTCACAACTCTTATATTCTTGAAGCCCAATTCTTCCAAACGAGCCATACCCTGCCGGAAAGAGAAGCTCTTGAGCGCATCCTCACGCGGATTATTGTCATCGTCGATGACCACCTCCTTCGGATGCACGGCGTTGATGTAAAGGAATATCTTGCGTCCCGGCTTCACCACAGCCCCGGATTTCGGGAATTGCTCGATCACAAATCCGGGTTTCATATCCTCCTTATAGATAGAGTCGCGGATATCCACCCTAAAGCCATGTTGATGAAGCACATTTATAGCCTGAGAATAAGACATATTCTCCACCTTGGGCACGACATCGCTTTCCCCATGTTTTGTGAAAAGCTGCAAGGAGATATAGACTATCCAGATGCCGAGCACAGCAACCAATAGGATCACAAATACGTTGGCAAGAACAGGATGACCTGAAATTAAGCCTCTGTTCTCTTTTTTTGAGGAATCGTTAGATTTTTTCAAAACTTGATTGTTAAATTGTCAACTTAACCGTCAGCAGACATCCGGAGCGGCGCCCGCTTCAATTTCAAACCTCAAAGTTAGCTAAAAAATTCAATTTGCGCAAACCGTGCCCCCACATCGACCAAAACGAAGCCAATAAAATAGTTAATAATTGTAAATGCTCACCGTTTTTAATTCCAAATTAGCGGATTATTTATTAACTTTGCAATTCAAAGCGTAAAATCGATGCGTAAATTCTTATATTTCATACCGCTCTTCCTTCTTTTAGGCTCATGTGGAGAATATAATAAGGTATTGAAGAGCAAAGATCAAAACTATCGTTTTGAGTATGCGAAACGAGCATTCGACGACCGTAAATACACTCAGGCCGCCACAGTGCTTGAGACAGTCTACACCCCTCTGCGAGGAGGTCCAAACGGTGAGGAGGCTCTATTCTTACTCGCTATGTCGTATTACGAGAACAAGGACTATCTAAATTCGGGAGTCTATTTCAAGACTTATTACTCGCGCTATCCGCGTGGAAAATATGCCGAGCTTGCACGTTTCTATTCAGGCTATGGCTATTATCTCGACTCTCCCGACCCTCAGCTTGACCAGAGCCAGACCGTCAAAGCCATTGAGGAGCTTCAAGGTTTTCTCGACTACTTTCCCAAGAGCGACCGTGTGACAATCGCCCAGAATGCTATCTTCGAGATGCAAGATAAGCTTACTCTCAAAGAGCTACAGAATGCCCAGCTTTATTACAACCTCGGCAACTTTATGGGCAACAACTATGAGGCGGCAATAATCACTGCCCAAAATGCTCTTAAGGATTACCCTTATTCGAAGTTCCGTGAGGATTTTGAGCTTCTTATCCTGAAGTCAAAATATCAGGAGGCACGACTCAGCGTTAACGAGCGTCAGGCTGACCGCTATAGAGATGTTGTCGACGAGTATTTCTCATATGTCAACAATTATCCCGACTCTAAAAACCGCAAGGAGGCGGACAACATTTATGAAATCGCACGTAAACACGTGCAGGAGTAAAAGTGTTATATCTTTCAAAAAATCATCAACCCTTAACTTATACATACTCCGTCATGGATTATAAAAAGACAAACGCTCCACTCAACACTGTGACCCGCGATATGATCGCGATGGCTGAACAGACCGGTAACGTCTATGAAACCGTTTGTATCATCGGCAAACGTGCCAACCAGATTGCTGTGGAGATGAAAAAGGAACTTGAGAAGAAGCTCCAGGAATTTGCTTCTACCGACAACCTTGAAGAGGTATCGGAAAACCGTGAACAGATTGAAATATCCCGTTTCTACGAGAAGCTCCCGAAGCCTACTCTCATCGCCACTCAGGAATACATCGAGCATAAACTCTATTTTGCCAACCCGGCTAAAGAGAGAGATCGTCTCAACGACTGAGCAAATGATGAAATGTTACTAAAGCCGGATTCTTTCCGGCTTTTTTGTTTTTATATGATTTGTATATTGATAAATGAGCAGAAACATTTTCATATTTAATCCGGAGACTGACTATGCCTTGGCATTAGGCAGAACGCATTATAACCCTCCGGCTAAGATTGTTGCTCTCCGCAAACAGCTTCAGCTCATCCAAGTCCATATAGCCAAGCGTGGAGACATCATCATCGTTTCTGATGATTTTTCACCTGCCGCTTATCCCGATAAAACGCATATAGAGCTTGTTGAAGAGAAAGGGATTAGGCTCATAAAATTAGGGAAGTTGACTGAATCAATCTCAACTTCCAGACAAAATGCCTCCGAGATGTCATGCTCTGGTGAATCAGACTTTATTATACGCCCTTGGGGATGGAACCACTCTCTGCGTCGTCAATTGCTCGATACGCATATTGATGAGCGGCTATTGAAAACCAACGAAGAGATTGATACTCTGCGCCAACTCTCCCACCGACGCACCACAATTCCCTTTCAACAACATCTCCAAAAGTTATTGCCCCATATGGGGATTCCTGTGGCAAAAGAGCTTTTCACAGTTGAAGAGGCAATGGATTATGCCTCGTCACAAGGCACAGTATTTTTCAAAGCTCCGTGGAGCAGTTCCGGACGCGGCATAATCCGCTATGATACTTTTGCTACTGACCCCAATGAGCCTACACATTTCATAGCACAGAAGCCACGTAAAAATATGAGCGGAGTCTTGACTGAACAGAAGTTACGTGAATGGCTTGGAGGCTTCATCCGAAAGCAGGGAAGCGTAATGGGTGAACATGCCTTCAGCCGTGTAGCTGACTTTGCTACGGAATGGATGATCAATGGCGGAGAAGTAGATTTCTTAGGTTTATCCCTCTTCAATACCTCGGCAGAAGGTCGCTACCTCAGCAATCGAAACATAAGTCAAACAGATATTGACCGCACTCTTAAACGACTCACTCCCCTATGGACTTACGATGTGATTGAGGCACAACGTCAGGCACTCATTGACATAATTGCCCCCGGCTATTCAGGACCGGCAGGTATAGATATGCTTATCGCAACTGACGGCATACTTAACCCTTGTGTCGAAATCAATCTCCGCCACACAATGGGAATGATAGCATTAAACAAACCACTCTAAATCTCATCTAAAAATGATAATCTCTATAATCGGTACAGGCAACGTTGCTACCCATCTTTTCAAAGCCCTCTCACATTCCTCCACTTCTTATCTCTCTAACGCTTCTATAAATATAATCAACTCACGCACACTTGACGGTCTACCCGACCACAGCGACCTCATCCTTATTTCCGTGAAAGACGATGCTATAGAAAGCGTAGCACAAAGAGTTGTCGGTAAAGCCAAATTTATTGCCCACACGTCAGGCTCAGTCAGCATAGACATTCTCAAAGACTGTGCTAAGCACTATGGCGTATTCTATCCTTTGCAGACATTCTCAAAGAATAGTGAATTAGATTACCAAGAAATTCCCTTCTTCATCGAAGGCAACGATGCAGAAACTGTGGACAGTCTTAAAACCATTGCCCACAGCATCTCCCCGAAAGTCTTTGAAGCCGATTCCACCAAACGTAAACGCCTCCACATAGCAGCGGTTTTCGCCTGCAACTTCTCCAATCATCTCGTCGCCATCGCCGATGACCTACTTCAAGAAGTCCCCCACGTTCCTAATGACTTTAACTCCGAAGAGAAATTGGATTACAAAGTACTTCTCCCCCTCCTAAAAGAGACCGTCAGAAAACTCGACACCCTCACCCCCAAAGAAGCCCAGACAGGACCCGCCATACGTAACGACAAAAAAGTCATGTCAGCCCACGAGGATATGCTCACCGACCAGCCCGACCTCCTCACCCTCTACCGCCTCCTCTCCTCCTCAATCCTCTCCTCCCACAAATAATTACACTTCTATCTCACTAATTCTTAATCACCACTCCCTCAGCTTTTCATTAAGAATTATGCGAAAGAAATTTACATAGGTATTTATATGAAAATTTGCAAAAAGATTTGCAACTTCCGTTTTTCTTCGCTATCTTTGTCACCTAAACATTCAACACCCTCTATGCTATGGCAAAATTCATCGATCCATTCACCGATACCGGTTTCAAAATAATATTTGGGAAAGAACACGTCTCAAACGAAATCCTTGTTGCCTTCCTAAACGCTCTGTTCGCAAACGATCCGGTACTCTCAAACATCAAGTCGGTGCATTACCGCCCATCGGAGCGTGTAAGGGAGTGGGACGACGGCAAATCAATAATCTACGACATCCACTGCGAGACCTCTACAGGACACCGGTTCATCCTGGAGATGCAACTCAACGAACAAGAGTTTTTCCTCAAGAGAGCCTTCTACTACTGTTGTCGTAGTATTGCCGAACAGGGGTACAAGGGAAAGCTCAACTCCGAGGAACGTGAGAAAAAGGGAGTCGTAAAGGGTGATGACTTGCTGAATAAAACTCCTGATGAGGAAACTGAAGTGTTAAACGATATTTCTCACAGGGAATTCAAGGAATATTGGGACTACGACATAGTACCTGTTATTGGGGTATTTTTCTCCAACTTCTTCATCGAAGGCCTCCCAAAGAAGCTCGTCACATTCTCTAAATTCCTTGATGCTGAGACACACGAGCCGGTAGGTGACTATATGCAGTCAGTCTTCATACAGATACCTGCCTTTACAAAGTCGGAAGCGGAGTGTATTACCTCTTTTGACCAATGGATGTATAACCTCAAACATATGTCAACTATGGAATCTATGGCTTTCACATCTCACCAAGATATATTCAATCGTCTCGCTACGGTTGCCAATATTGCCACGCTCTCACCTGCTGAGCGCATACAGTATGATTATGACCTCAAAAAAGCGAGAGACTACTACGCTGAACTGAAATTTGCAATAAAGAAAGGCATAAAGCAAGGTATAGAACAAGGTATAGAACAAGGCAGAGAACAAGGTATAGAACAAGGCAGAGAACAAGGTATAGAACAAGGCAGAGAGCAAGGTCGCGACGAAGAGTTGAAAGCCAATGTTAATAATATGAGAGCCAACGGACTTGATGATGAATACATTGCTCATCTTCTCAACAAACCCTTGACTACAATCTCAGCGATACGACCCTTATAATCGCTATTATTCTTCTAAATACCATCTTTCCCTTTTAAGCAGAATGTTTCTGCTTAAAAGGGATTTTTATTCTAAAATGCGTCTGCCTCTGTAGAGAAATCCTCAACCGCTCACGATAAAAATATAAGTGTTCCCTAAGAAGACAATATAAGTGTCTCTTGAAAAGACTACATTATTTGAAGCTATCACTTACGTTAATCAATCATTACATATTTTAACATTTCTAAATAGGGGTTTTGGAGAAAGCCTCTCTCTTAGGGTATGAAGTAACAATAAAAACTAACTAAAAACTTTTTTCAATGAAAACAAAACTTCTAACCCTGATTCTCTTTTCATTGCTTATGACAATGGGAATGACCAACTGCTCAAAAAATGAGTTCGACCCCAATGACTACGTTACCTCCATATTGACCGGAGAGTATGGGAAATCCGGTCCGTATCACCTATACGTCACTGAAAATGGTATCCCTCTTGACGATTACGGATATGTAAGATTCGACTCCAAAGATCTTACAGTTGCCGATTTCAGATTTGTCAAAGTTATCCCCGGTGTGTCGAAAAAAGAATTTAAGAACGTACCCCTTATCGAAACAGAGGAAGGAATCACATTTACAATTGAGTATACCCAAAAGAATCACACCGTATCAATCACCGGCATTGTGGATTTCGGAGAAATGTCCATTGACATAAAGATGTAATCACATTCACTATAAGCTGCTTTCATAATCTCCTTTTTCAGATGAAAACGTTTCAATTCACCAAGAGAATGTCGGCACTCGCCTACATTCTCTTGATTTCACACCCTCTTTATTCCCGACCGGTTTGTGATGATATAGAATCAGCCGACACCTTGCAACGGACAAAAAGCCTCAATGAGGTGGTTGTAAACGGCGTTGGAGGAAAAGGGAACAACAAGATAGGACACATATCTCTATCAGGAGCAGAGATCAATAAACGCCCCGCATTGCTTGGTGAACACGATGTCATAAAGACTTTACAGTCTACTTCGGGCGTTGTGTCAGGTACAGAGGGTTTCGCAGGTTTGTATGTTCGTGGAGGAGAGACTGACCAAAACCTATACCTTCTTGACGGGCTTCCTCTCCTGAATATATATCACTTCGGGGGTCTTTTCTCTACCTTCACCACCCACTCCATCGACAAAGTGGATTTCTACAAGGGTAATTTTCCAACCCTTTTTTCAGAACGGGCATCAAGTATTGTAGATGTGGCTTTAAAAAGACCTGACTATTATAACACTTCAGGCACCTTCTCCGTAGGCTTGATAAGCGGACAAGTATATTTCACCACCCCCTTGAAAAAAGGCACCTCTGCCCTATCAATCGCTTTACGCCGCACCTGGTTTGATGTATTCTCCACTCCTGCCCTCGCGATACTGAATGCAACTAAAAAATCAGCTGGCAAGAAAACCATATTCCACTATAACTTCACAGACTTGATGGTAAAGCTCAGTGCAACCGACAGGAAAAGAAACGACATCTCTTTTCTGCTCTTTTACGGCAAAGACAACTTCAAATTGGGAAATGAACATTTTGATCCGAAAAAAAGTAAGTCAGTATATCATAGAGACCTCAATAAGATCTCGTGGGGAAATTGGGGTATCACCCTCGACTACAAGTTATCTCTCCCCGTAGGGAATCTAAAGATCCAGCCTTATCTGTCAAAGGCTTTCGCTTCTGATAAGGAAGAGAATATGGACGCTATGGCTAACACCGGATCCCTCACTGCCATAACAGAAGTTAAGCCATCAGTATTTCAGATTGGTATGAAGGAAACTTTTAATTTCCCTATTTTACACGGGTTGGAAGGGGAAGCGGGATTACAGCAGACTTGGTATGATTATAATGTGGGAAATCCGATTGTCAAATATAGCAGTATAACTGCCCAACCGGTAATTACTCCCTTTTCAAACCATTCAAAAAACGGCTTACTATCAGGGTTCGCGCAGTTTAACTGGAATATAGCCGATGTTGTCCAAGGCTCAGCAGGATTAAGAGCAAACCGTTATCTTAGCAAAGAGTTGAAACATTGGAATATGGAACCCAGATTCAACATAACAATCAAGCTCCCCTATGAGTCAAATGTGAGCCTCGGCTACTCGCGTGTGGCGCAATATGCCCAACAGGTCTCTTCCAATTATATCTATCTCCCTTCTGACGCTTGGCTCCCCACAGCCTCATATGTAAAGCCATTGGTGTGCGACATATATTCTTTAGGCTATTACAAAACTTTCAAAGAAGATTTCACTCTAAAGGGAGAATTATGGTGGAAAGAGATGCAGAACATTGCAGAATTCAAGCCGAACACTTCCAATGTTACAATAAATTTTCCGTGGTATGACAAGTTGAATTATGGAAAGGGATGGGCTTACGGCTTGGATCTGGAGGCAGAAGGTAAGTACGGGCGTATCAGTTGGGGGGTGGCTTATGGCTTAATGTGGAACTGGCGAAAGATACCGGGTATAAATTCCGGGAAGAAGTACCCAGCAAAATTCGACAACCGACACAAGGTAGATATAAATCTCGGCTGGCAGATCAATGACCGCATGGAGCTAACCGGTAACTGGACATATATGACCGGCAACCGCCTGACACTTGCCCTATATAATATTGCTCCTCCGGACACATATTTTCCCGACGCACCGTTTATCAACCCTCTGGATCCATGGGGAGAGCGTAATGATGGCATGGATTATTTCGAAAATCGTAATAATGTCAGGATACCATCATTCCATAGGCTGAACCTTAACCTGAGTGTCAAGGGGCACTTTAAAGGCAAGCTCTCCTATCAGTGGGATTTCGGATTGTATAATGCTTATTGGCGACTTAATCCCTTTACGGTAGTGAAGAACTATGTAGATTCGGAGTGGAAAGGGGATGGCAGCTATCGTAAATTCCATACCTTCAGTCTTCTTCCGATTCTTCCATCAGTGTCTTATACACTTAACTTTTGAATTATGAATAGATTTAAGTTCTCATTTACCCTCTCCTCATACCTTTTCTTATTTTCAATGGTCTCTTGTGAGCAGGAGCTGAACCTTGATAAATACCGTAACCCTGACGTGGAGAAGATGCTGGTGGTCAACTCCATCCTTAATCCTGATTCTCTCATCAGCATTTCGGTGACACACCCCTTCTTCTTCTCTACCCCACATGTGAAATTCGACCCTGTAACCGGTCTGGATGTTAAGGCATCAATACAAGACGGTGATTGGGAGACTATGGCTTTCGATGATAAGTCGGGTCTATATCTATCAAGTCACACTCCTCAACCGGGAGAGGTTGTTGGAATAAGGATAGAAAATAATGAGAAAGTAGCTTGTGCATATGATACAATTCCTTATAAAGTCGACATCCAGAATATTGAGGTAAGCGGTGAAGGACCTATCCATATCTATTGGGACAATGATTATCGGTTCACCTACAAAATTACATTTCAGGACACACCGAGTAAGGAGAATTTCTATTTCCTTACAATCGAAGATGACTCGCTTCCTTGGGAATTCTCTATGATGGGACAACCGGACTATACTTACGACTATGTGTTCAAGGTATTGGCAGATATGGTGAACAAGGACATCAACGGGTGGAAGCCGGAAGGAGTCTTCGGCTATCCTTTCTGCGACAAGGGGATAGATGGGCAACGTTACACAATAACAGTGAAGGAGGTGCTTCAATCGCCATTTGTCGACTACATAGAGAAGTTACCTCGTAAGGTCAATCTCTACTCGATCTCACGCTCCTATTTCGAATATATAGTAAGCGTTCTTTCCATGGACTATGAAGAGAGCGCGTTGAAGGGCAACTTGCTGTCGCTCGGTCTGCTTGAACCGGAGAAGATCTACTCCAACATCGAGGGAGGTGCAGGTATAATGGGCAGCTACAATCTCAGCACTGTGAAGATTGACATTCTCAAGGAGATGGGGGGATGGCAAGCCAACTAAATCTTCGACTCAGTATACTGATCCTTTAGCATACACTATACATCAATCAGCATATTGGTACTTTAATGTATACGATACATCAGTATATATAGCCTTTAGCATATACTATACATAGATTTACATTTTTTAACAATTAAATCTCGTCGATTTCGGCGAGATTTCGTCTTTTAT
>CAMWTL010000030.1 GCA_947177145.1 uncultured Porphyromonadaceae bacterium | reverse complement strand
CGCGCCTCTTCCAGAAGCAATTCGGCGTCCGCCCCTCCGAATTCCACAAATAAACATTCCCCCTCTCCTTAACTTATATAAGATAGATTTGAAACGATATGATGATGCGGCTATTTAATGCCACATCGTCATATCGTTTTAGATTTCTTCAAGATATTTTATAATCTGTTTTTTTAGTATCGGAATGTCCTCATTGGCGGTGTTCCATGTTTCTTCAAGAGATATCTGATAGTATCCATGTACGAGACAATGCCGCATACCGATAATCTGTTTCCAGGGGGTATGTGGATGGGCTTCTCGAAATTCATGTGTCAGCATATAGGCTGCTTCACCGATTATTTCAAGGTTCTTTACTATGGCAAAATATAGAGCAGAGTCTTCAGCAAATTCATCTGAATTGTATTGATGAAGAAACTTTTCAATATTCTCAATCGCTTTTATAATGTGCCTAAGTCTATTTTCGTCACGCGGTTTCTCTCTCATATATCAGGATTTTGTCTTGTTCGACTGTATCTTTTACCCAAGAAAAAAGACAACCGTCAGGCACTAAATCAACAGCTCTTTTCATCAATTCTTCTAAATCCAGCATCATACCGGCGTGTTTGAATAGTCCTATTTTAGCTTCAGGATCAAATTGAACAAGTAGATCGATGTCGCTTTCAGGTGTTTCTTCTCCACGTGCCACAGAGCCGAAAAGCCATACCTTTAATACAGGTTGGCTGATAAAATATGCTGTGAGTTTGGAAATTATGTTTTGATCTATATCTGCTTTTGTCTTCATATTGCAAAAGTAGTATCTATTTGGCATTTTTCCAATTATAAAGTTAAAAAAAGGCGTTCCGAGGAGGTCAGAACGCCTTTGGTGTTTTGTAAGGGTTGGGGATTAGTGGAGCTGGGAGAGGAGGGATGCCATTTTGGCAGCGATTTGGGCGTTGGCAGGGTTGCCGATGCTGCCGAGATGGGTGTGGTGAACCTCACGGGTCGGTTTGTAGGTGCCGTCCTGAACTGACATTCCTACCTGGCGATAGGCATCGCGGAATGGCACTCCCTGAAGCACAAGACGGTTGACATCCTCTACGGTGAAGATATAGTCATAACGCGGATCGTCGAGTATACCATCTTTGACTGTTATGTGCTCTAACATAAAGTCAGCCATATCAAGGCAGTCAATGAGTTCGGTGGTGGCAGGGAACACTATATCTTTCATCAACTGTAGGTCACGGTTATAGCCCAAAGGCAAATTAGCCGTAAGGATAGTCAACTCATTGGGGAGCGACTGGAGACGGTTGCATTTGCCACGCATAATCTCGAATACGTCAGGATTCTTCTTGTGGGGCATTATACTCGACCCCGTAGTGAGTTCGTCGGGGAATTTTACGAAACCGAAGTTATTGCACATCCACATACACACGTCCATAGCAAGATGACCGAGTGTCGAAGCCACGGCGGCTATTGCGGAGGCAACGGCACGCTCTGTCTTGCCACGGCTCATCTGGGCAGCCACCACATTATAATGGGGATTCGCGAAGCCGAGGAGTTCGGTGGTCATCTCACGGTCAAGCGGGAAAGAGGAACCGTAGCCGGCAGCCGAGCCGAGAGGATTCTGATTGGCGATATTATAGGCTGCTATCACCATCTGCATATCGTCGGTGAGGACTTCAGCATACGCCCCAAACCATAACCCGAAAGAGGAGGGCATAGCCACCTGCAAGTGGGTATAGCCGGGCATCAGCTTATCCTTATGCTCCTCTGAAAGGAGTTGGAGACGGTTGAAAAGGCGTGATACTGCATCCGATATGCGACGTAGCTCGTCGCGGAAGAAGAGTTTGAGGTCTACGAGCACCTGGTCATTGCGAGAACGCCCTGAGTGAATCTTCTTGCCAACGTCGCCAAGTTTGGCGGTAAGGAGAAATTCCACCTGAGAATGGACATCTTCAACACCGTCTTCAATTACAAACTCGCCACGTTCTATCTGATCTGCAATCTCTTGGAGTGCGGGCAGGAGGATGTTGAGTTCCTCTTTAGTGAGCAGTCCGATTTTGCAGAGCATCTTTATGTGGGCCATAGAGCCTTGCACGTCGTAGCGGGCGAGACGGAGATCGAGTTCGCGGTCACGTCCTACGGTGAATTTTTCTATCAGTTGATCGGGCTGGAAGCCCTTGTTCCATAGTTGCTTCATATTGGTTTATGTTTAGGGTTTATAACACGGCTCCGGGTTTGAAATTTTTGGAGCTCGGAATTTTTCCCAAAGGAAAAATTTTTTAGGCTCCAAAAATTTTCAAACCCTCCACAAGGTTTAGTGCGAAGCCCCTTAAGATGTGGGCACAATCTTGGGAGGGGTGGGACGTAGGGAGGAAGGGATACCTTATGGAGAGGTGTAAGACACAGGGAGGGTGGTGAGAAGGATGGGGTAGAGGTGGAGGGCTTCGTTTAGCTCGGAGAGGAGAATGTATTCGTCGGCTGTGTGGGAGCGCGACGATTCTCCGGGTCCCATCTTGAGTGAAGGTATGCCGTGCATCAACGCCATATCGGATGTGGTAGGGGAGACGAAAGGTGTACGCCCTAAAGCCATTGCGCTTTTGACTAATGGATGGTCAAGCCCTATGACGGAAGCGTGGACACGGGTGGAACGTGGTGTTATCTCGCTCCATTTTACCGTATCGCGCAGAAGCTCAACGGTTTCTTCGTTGGTATAGGCATCCGTAGTGCGCACGTCTACCACGAAAGTGCATTTGTCGGGCACTACGTTGTGCTGCGTACCGGCATTTATCATCGTTACACTCACCTTTATTGGGCCCAACACGTCGCTTACTTTCTCAGGGGAGAAGTTGCGGAGACTATCGATGTCTTCGATTGCGCGGTAGATGGCGTTTATGCCCTCATTACGGGCAGCGTGTCCCGATTTACCTGCGGTCACTCCGTCGAACACTAATAGTCCACGTTCTGCAATGGCCGGTTGCATACCTGTTGGTTCACCCACAAGCACCATATCAGGGGTAAGCCCTCGTTCAGCGAGATGCGGAAGGAAGGCTCGCATACCCTGTTCGCCCATAACCTCCTCAGCTGCCGTTATTGCCAATATCAAATTGAAAGGCAATTTCCCGGTATTAGGAGTAAGTTCTCTTTCAGGCTTTGTAAAGCTGCCGGAAGTAAGCTTTCCTTCAGAGCTTGTAAAGCTGCCAGAAGCAGATGTGCCAGGATAAGCTGCGAGATCAAGGAATGTGGAGGCAAGTGCTACGCCTGACGCTCCGGCATCGTTGCTTCCGAGTCCGTAAAGGCGGTCTCCCTCAATATCAGGAGAATAGGGATTACGAGTATAGGAGGCGGCAGGACGTACCGTGTCGTGATGGGAATTGAGCATCAGGGTGGGGCGCGAAGGGTCGAAACCGGGAGCTACGGCAAACACGTTGTTGTGAAGACGTTCCACATTGTCTACACCTTGACTGCGTAGCCATTCCTCCCATATATCGGCTGTAGCCGACTCCTCTCGGGAGGGGGAGGGGGTAGCGATAAGCCGTCGCAACAACGCCACAGCCTCATCAAAACGATGATGTTTTTCCAAATTACTCATAACCTGTCTATTCCCTAATTTTCGATTTATTTCCCTGTTTTTATAATTCAATGAATTATTCAATGATTGGTATTATTCAATGAATTATGCGGTGCGGATTATTGTGCCCCCCTCTGAATTAAGAGCTTCAGCTTTACAGATACGCACCTCCGCTACACCCTGCTCGGCTGAAACCAAAGCGTTCTGAAGCTTGGGTATCATTCCGGCAGCCACAATGCCGTCCTCTTTCAGTTTTTTGAAGGATTCGGCTGTGACGAGGGGTATTACGGAATTATCGTCGTTTACATCGGTCATTACTCCCGGTTTCTCGAAGCAGAAGTTGAGGCGAGTGGGGGCTATGGCAGCAGCGCCACGAGCCACGGCACTTGCCACGGAGTCGGCGTTGCAGTTGAGCAGTGTACCGTGCTCATCGTGGCAGATGGCACAGAACACCGGCACTGTCCCTGCGTCGAGGAGAGTGGCTATGAATTTGTCATTTACCTTCGAGGGGTCGATGTCGCCTACAAAACCGTAGTCAATCGGTTTGGCAGGGCGACGTGTGGCAGGGATAACGTTGCCGTCGGCTCCTGTGAGACCGACTGCATCGCAGCCAAGGCTTTGGAGGAGCGAAACGATACGTTTGTTGATAAGTCCGGCGTAGACCATAGTCACAATGTCGAGGGTCTGCCGGTCAGTGACACGGCGACCCTCAATCATATTAGCCTTTATGCCCATGCTCTCGCTCATACGTGTGGCTTCCTTGCCGCCGCCGTGTACGAGGATTTTCGGACCCTCCATCTTGGCGAAATCGGCGAGGAAAGAGCGGAGAGCTTCGGGATTGTCAATTATGTTACCCCCTATTTTTACTACGTTGATCATAACTACTGGTGCTTTTAAAGGCGATTCGGAGATATCACAAAGATTCGAGGAGGCGTTTAATTACGGTCTGGGCGGAGATCTCGCGGTTGGCAGCTTCCGGTATCACAATGCTGCGGTCGCTCTCGATAACGTCGTCTGTTACAATCATATTGCGACGCACGGGGAGGCAGTGCATAAAGTAGGCATTGTTGGTGAGAGCCATCTTCTCAGCGTCAACGGTCCAGTCACGGTCGGTGGATAGCACCTTGCCATAGTTGGGGTCAGTGTAAGCGCTCCAGTTTTTGGCATACACGAAGTCGGCACCTTCAAGGGCTTTGCGCTGGTCGTATTCCACGCGGGCCTTCCCCACGAAAGCGGGGTCGAGCTCGTAGCCGTGAGGATGTGTGATCACAAACTCATAGTCGGTGGCGTTCATCCACTCGGCGAATGAGTTGGGCACAGCCTGCGGGAGCGCACGGGGATGCGGTGCCCATGTCATCACAACCTTCGGACGCTCTTTGGTCTTATATTCCTCAATGGTGATAAGGTCGGCAAAGCTTTGGAGCGGGTGGCGTGTGGCTGCCTCCATGCTAAACACAGGACGACCGGAATATTTGATGAACTGCTCTATCACACGCTCCTCATAGTCTTCCTGCTTATCCTTAAGTCCGGCGAATGAGCGCACTCCGATAATGTCGCAGTAAGAACCCATAACCGGTATAGCCTCAAGAAGATGCTCTGCCTTGTCACCGTCCATAATAACGCCGCGTTCCGTCTCCAGTTTCCACGCGCCCTGATTGACGTCGAGCACCATCACGTTCATGCCGAGGTTCATTGCGGCTTTCTGGGTGGATAGGCGAGTGCGCAGGGATGAGTTGAAGAAAATCATCAACAGGGTTTTATTCTTGCCCAATTCGGTGAAAGCGAAACGGTCGCGCTTTATTTCCGCAGCGTCGGCAAGGGCTTTGTCGAGCGGGCCAATATCAGCCACACAGGTGAATTTTTTCATTTTGAGATAGCTTTTTTAAATTCGGTGAGGAAGCGGTCGGCTTCAGCTTTGGAGAGTGAGAGGGCAGGGAGTAGGCGAACGGTGTATTGTCCGGCACCACCGGTAAATATATGATGGTCGAAGAGGAGACGTTTGCGTAACTCGGAACCGGTGAGGCCCTCTACCTCAAGACCTATCATAAGTCCGCGTCCGCGCACATCGGTCACACCGGGAATTTTGCGGAGTTCCGTAATGAGGTATTCACCTATCTCGGCGGCGTTTTCAATCAGTTTCTCCTCCTCCATCACGTCGAGCACAGCTATAGCGGCTGCACAGGCAAGGTGGTTGCCGCCGAATGTGGTGCCGAGCATACCCTTCTTGGCAGGTATCTCCGGAGAGATGAGCACTGCGGCGCAGGGGAAACCGTTGGCTATACCTTTGGCGCAGGTGATGATGTCGGGGCGTATGCCTGAGTACTGGTGGGCAAAGAAGCGTCCGGAGCGACCGTAGCCCGACTGTATCTCGTCGAGAATCAGGAGTGTGCCGGTCTTCTTACATTCCTCGCTCAGTTGGCGAAGAAATTCCTCAGTGGGTTCGTGTATGCCGGATACACCCTGTATACCTTCAATGATGGCAGCGGCAAATTCCTCTGTCTTAAGAGCTTCACGTGCGGCTTCGATGTCGTTGAGTGGCACGAACACCACATTCTCAGTCTCATTGAAGGGGGCACGAATGTTGGGATTGTCGGTAGCAGCCACGGCACCGAATGTACGTCCGTGGAAAGCCTTGCCGAAAGCAAGTATCTTGGCGCGTCCCGTAGTGAAAGATGCCAATTTCATGGCATTCTCGTTGGCTTCCGCACCGGAGTTGCAGAGGAAGAGGGAATAATCGGGATAGCCGGAGAGTTTGCCAAGTTTCTCGGCGAGACGGCTCTGGAGAGAATTCTGCACAGAGTTTGAGTAGAAGCCGAGACGGGCTACCTGGTCGGATACCGCTTTTACATAGGCGGGATGAGCGTGGCCTATGGAGATCACGGCATGACCTCCGTAGAGGTCAAGATACTCAGAACCGTCTGCGGTGAAGACATGGGAGCCTTCGCCACGGACGGGTTCAATATCATATAGCGAATATACGTCGAATAATTCCATTACTTGGTTTAAAGTTTAAAGTTTAAAGTTTAGAATTTAGGGTAGTTTAGAGTTTAGAACAACTAAACCTTAAACCCTAAACCTTAGACTAAAAGGCGGAGGGCTTGAGGCGCAGGCCGGTGCGCTGGTCAATGCCGAGCATGATGTTCATATTCTGGACAGCCTGCCCGGAAGCACCTTTCAGAAGATTGTCTTCAGCACAGGTTATCATCAGTTTCTTACCGTGCTTCTCCACATGGATAATGGCTTTGTTGGTGTTGACAGCCTGCTTCAGGTCAATCGGGGCATCGCTTACCACGGTGAAGGGGGCATCCTTATAGTAATCGTGGTAGAGTTTCACAGCCTCCTCTTCGGTAAGCGGACAGTCGAGCGTGGTGACTGCGAATATGCCACGTGGGAAGTCTCCGCGCATAGGCACGAAGTTGATTGTGGCACCGTGACCCGGCTGCAACTTTTTGAGCGTCATCCCGATCTCCTTCAAATGCTGATGTGTGAAGGGTTTATATACGGAAATGTTGTCGTTGCGCCAGCTGAAATGGGTGGTGGCGCCCGGTTTCACACCAGCACCCGTAGAGCCGGTGAGGGCTGTGATGTTGATGTCGCCACCTTTAGGGAGAAGTCCGGCGGCTGCGAGAGGGAGAAGGGAGAGCTGGAGAGCTGTGGCGAAGCAGCCGGGATTAGCCACTGACTTCGCTCCTTCGATACGGTTGAGATTCACCTCCGGAAGTCCGTAGACATATCCCTCGCTCTCGTCGCGGAAATCCTGGGCAAGGTCGATCACCATCAGATCTTCAGGACGCTCGTTCTCCTCCCAGAATTTACGGCTATGGCCGTGGGCGGAGCAGAGGAAGAGGATGTCAATGTCTTCGAGCGGGTGAGTGTCAGAAAACACAAGGTCGGTCTCCCCGAGAAGACCTCCGTGGACGGAGGTGACGGGCTGACCGGCGTTACTTGTAGAATGTACGAAAGCTATGCTCACCTCCGGATGGTTGATGAGCAAGCGCAGGAGTTCGCCGGCAGTGTAGCCGGCGCCTCCGATGATGCCTATTTTTTTCACGTTCTAAAGGGGATGTGCTTATTCGGCTTTGCCGTTCTTGACCTGATTGTTGTGGTAAATCTTCATCTGGTTGCCGAGAATCTTGGTGAAGCCTTTAACGTCGTCAGCGGTCCAAGCCTTGTTGACCTCGCCATACTCGCCGAAGTCGGTCTTCATAAGGTCGAAGGGTGAGTCAACACCTACGAGAGTGTAGGAGTAGGGACGGAGAAGAAGTTCCACTGTGCCGGTGACGTTGCGCTGTGAGCTTTCGAGCATCTTCTCGATGTCGCGCATCACAGGCTCAAGATACTGTGCCTCGTGGAGGAACATACCATACCAAGTGCCCACCTGGTCTTTCCAATACTGCTGCCATTTTGTAAGGGTGTGCTTCTCAAGCATCTTGTGGGCAGCGATGATGAGTATCGGACCGGCTGCCTCGAAGCCTACACGCCCCTTGATGCCGATGATTGTGTCGCCGATGTGCATATCTCTGCCTATGCCGAAGCGACTGCCGATGCGCTCAACTTCGCGGATAGCCTCAACCTTGTCGGTGTATTCCTTGCCGTTTACAGCGGAAATCTCACCCTCCTTGAAAGAGATTGTGAGTTTCTCAGGCTCGGTGGCTGTCACCTGTGAAGGGTAAGCCTCTTCGGGGAGTGTCTGCTCAGAGTGAAGTGTCTCCTTACCGCCGATTGATGTGCCCCAAAGGCCCTTATTGATAGAGTATTCAAGTTTCTTGAAATCAGCCTCGTAGCCGTGTTTCTTCAGATAGTCGATCTCATACTCCCGGGTGAGGGTGAGGTCGCGTGTAGGGGTGATAATCTCAATTTCGGGCGCGAGAATCTGGAATGTGAGGTCGAAGCGCACCTGGTCGTTGCCGGCTCCGGTTGAACCGTGGGCAATTGCGTCAGCACCGATCTTCTTGGCGTATTCGATTGTGGCGATGGCTTGGAATATGCGCTCAGAGCTTACGGAGATGGGGTAGGTGCCGTTGCGGAGCACGTTGCCGGCTACCATATATTTAATGCTCTTGTCGTAGTAGTCTTGGGTGATGTCGAGAGTGGCGTGGGAAGCTGCGCCGAGACGTTTCGATTTGTCGGCAATCACCTTAAGTTCCTCCTCGGTGAAACCGCCGGTGTTGGCGATTGCGGTGTGTACTTCATAACCGAGGTCTTCGGAGAGATATTTTACTGCGAATGAAGTGTCGAGTCCTCCGGAGAATGCGAGGAGCACTTTCTTTTTTTTCTGATTTTCCATTATTGAATTCGATTTCTTTTAGGGTTTAAGGCTCAGCTCCGGTTTAAGATTTTTGGAGCTCGGAATTTTGCTGCGCAAAATTTTTTAGGCTCCAAAAATTCTTAAAACCTCCGCACAGGTGGTGAAGGTTACTTTTGCTTCTGCGTGTCGGTACGTTTTTATACCGGTGCGAGGGCCTCTCTTCTTAGTTTGGTGTCAACGTTTCAGATGAAGTACTCGCTTGAGCGTGTTTTTCAACTTCATCGTATAGGGATTGGGTCTCTCTGCCTCCGGGAGGGGCTGCTTCGGGTCGTAGAGCATACCCGTGCAGAGACACATTCGTCGGTTATTACGCTGTAGAATATCGTAGTTCTTGCAGCCCTGGCAACCCTGCCAGAACTCCTCGTCGTCGGTAAGCTCTGAGAAAGTCACAGGTTTGTAGCCCATTTTTGAGTTGAGCTTCATAACCGGGAGGGATGTGGTGATGGAGAAAAGTTTCGCGAAAGGAAATCGAAGTCGAGCCAGCTCGAAAGTTTTCGCCTTGATGGCGCCGGCAAGGCCAAGATGGCGGTATTCTGGGTCGACAATCAATCCGGATGTAGCTACGAAGTCGCCGTGACCCCAGCTTTCGATGTAGCTGAACCCTACGAGCCTGTCGCCGTGGAGCGCTACCACGCTTTTACCGCTGTTGATTTTCTGGGCGATATATTCGGGTGTGCGCTTGGCGATGCCTGTGCCTCTCTGGAGAGCTGATTCATAGATGAGTCGCACAATCAGTTCGGCATATTTAGCCTCGGCAGGTTCGGCAAACTTGACAGTGATGTCTTTAATGTTCATTTTTGAAAAGTTTCCGAATAAGATTGTTTTAAAAACCGGGAAATACGTGCGAAAACGCAGGTACTCCCTTAAAGCCGACAAAATTACAAAAAATAAACGACATACGGCTCAGAAATACCTCAAAAAACATCAACAAACCTAAAAATTCAGTTAAAACCACCCCAAACCCTTACCGAATTGTCTCTTCAGTATTACATATTCTCTATGTCTATTCCTTTGGCTGTGACAGTGAAGTTGTTGAATAAATGGATAGAGTCGAGCATATGTTTGATCTTTTCGTGAAGCTGCGTGAAGTTGATGTTTCTGCGATTGCGTTTGATTTCATAAAACTCCACAGTTTCGTCAATTTCATTGGCAGCAATCATATCAATTTCATTTTCTCCCTTGCGATCCCACCACTGAGCGATACGGGTATACTTATTGCTCTCAGCCGCCTTTGCTCGAAAATATCGTTCAAGCATAATGCCTGAGAATGTGGGGTAATCGCGCTCTATGATTTTACGTAACATATCATAGCCCTCTATCTCAAGGATATGGGCGTATTTGAAGATAAAACGGAACCAGAAAGTAAAGAAGTTGTCTCGGATAGTGTAAATGACATTTTTACTTGCGGGCTTAGCTCCTAACGGCAATTTTTTCTCAATGATGCCATAATCTTCTTCCAAGCGAGTTAGGTAGCCACCTATTTGACGCCCGATAAGAGATTCTATCTCGCTGCGTCTTGTCTTGCCCATAGCAATCGCTGAAAGGATAGAGAAGTATGTATCATAGTCCTTACCGAATTCCTCTATAAGGATTGTGCGCCCTTCATTGATGAAAGTGGAATCGGAACTTATGATTCGCTCAATCATTTTATCAATGGAGAGAGCTGAATCATCAACTAACAGCTGCACATATTTTGCCACGCCACCGGTGAAAGAGTACAATGCAAGCAGGTCATCGTTATTATATTCCGGGTAATACTCTTGAAGAATTTCTTTAAGGACAGATGGCTTGAAGGCGTGAATTGTCATAAACCGATTTTGACGGTTATAGAGCGGTTCTTTTTTATCCCGAAATATTTTGGTCATCATCGAGTAAACAGACCCACATACTATAAGGTTGATTTTCGATTGCTGATGGTTGAGATCCCATATCTTTTGCATATCGCTGAACACCGCCGGGTTTACCTTGTCAAAGTTTTGGAATTCATCTATAAATAGGGTAAAAGACTCAGATTGTGATAGATGCATCAGATATTCGAACAATTCTGCAAATCCGGATGGTGTGCCACCGAGTTTTACACCGAGTTTTTGTTCTACCTCTTCTCTGAATTCTTCACACAGCAGATTTTCGGCTTTTCTGCCTACAAAAAAGTATAAGATGGGCTTATCCTCATAAGCTTTCAGTACAAGCGAAGTTTTCCCAATTCGTCTCCTGCCAGTGAGCACGGTGAATTGGGCGTTCTGATGAGCCTTTTCCCTTATTGCCCGAAGAGTGGCAATTTCCTCTTTTCTATCAAAGAATTTCATAAATCTAACGGTTATCGCAACCACGGTTTCCGCAACGGCGGTTGCTATTCTGCAAAATTAGCAAAAAAATCAGATAACAGACAAGCCATAATGATAAAAATCGGAAATAGCCGCACAAAAAAGCCCTGCAGAGCCTGAGTAAGCGGACTCTGCAGGGCTGACTACGTGATTGAGATTAGAGAAAACTATTATCCATAGAGTGGAGAAGCTTATCTGAAGATTAGAGAAGCTTTTTATTCGTAGGGGGCAGCGTCGAGGTAGGGGCACTTGTTAAGCTCCCAACGTGGAACGGGAAGCCAGTAGTGCTTCTCTCCGGCATAACGGCGTGGCTGAAGCAGATTGTCGATTATCCATTCTCCGGCGGCATCACTCCATACCCAACCCTCTGATATGCACTCATAATGCTTGATGCGATTTCCGTTCTCATCATAGCCGATACAGGTAATGTTCATGACTGAGAGGGGCTGGGCATAAACCTCCTCGAGTTTCTTCCAGCGGCGGATATCGAAGAAACGCTGACCCTCGAAGAGGAGTTCGCTCTGACGCTCATACTCATATTCTGCCCATATGTCGGCACCGGTAGCATCGGGAAGAAGTGCGCGGTTGCGGATCTTATTGATGTAAGTGAGGGCCTCGGAGTTGTTGCCGAGCTGAATCTGACATTCGGCATAGTTGAGGTAAATCTCGGAGAGACGGAGGAAGAACCAGGGTGTCGTGTGCATCTTGGTGCCGGTCATGTCGTAGTTCGGGTTGAGGAACTTGCGCATGTAGTAGCCGGTCTCGGTTACGTTCCACCACTCTGAATCCCAGTTTTCCTTGCTGTTTATGCCCGGAGCTATGCCATCTGCGCCGGATGTGAAGATTTCAAGTTCACGATTATCGGCACCATAACCCCACATGTCGCCGTCAAGAAGATAGTTGGCATTGAAGCGGATCTCGCGGTTTGCCCAGGGATATTCGTCGGTAGATTCGGGAAATTCCACGGTTGAACCATCTTTGAGCTGGAAACGGGCAGCCACCTCATGGGTGGGATTGAGCGTACCCCAGCCCTGGTATCCGTTAAAGGGACCCATAGGAGCCTGATGGAGATAGGATATGTTCTCACCCGCACCATATTTAGGATCATAGAGTTTCTCGAAGATCACTTCCGGATTGGTGGGATCATAGAAGAGGGCTGCATACTCCTCGGAAGAGTTGACCGGTTTCAAGTGGTATTGGTCAAGGTCGATCACCGCCTTTGCAGCATCAGCGGCTGCCTGCCATTTCTCACGGGTAGGAGTGCCGAAGAGGGGACTCGCCTTGTAGATGAGCACGCGAGATTTGAGAGCGAGGGCTGCACCCTTTGTTGCTCGACCGAAATCGGAGTTGTCATAGGGCGCATTTTCGAGGAGCCGGGCAGCCTCGTCAAGATCCTTAACGATGAAATCAGCTACCTCATCGAGATCGGCACGGCGCTCGTTGCCGAAAGTATAGTCGAGATCGTAAGTGCGGTCTACGAGCACCACGCGGCCAAATAGACCATAGAGCATGTGATAGTTCCATGCGCGTAGGAAAAGAGCCTGACCTTTGAGGGCATCACGGAAGATGTCGTCGCCCGGGTTGTCGCCCGGCACATTGTCGATCTTCTCAAGGAAGAGATTGATTTTGGCAATGTAGTCATAATAATCATGCCACGGATCCCATGTGGTGTCGTCCCATCCGATATTCGACTGGTCGGGAGAAAGATAACCCTGAGTATAATTCTCTGAGCCATATTTATGTTTCTGATACACCTCATCGGTATACGATGCGAATATCACGCCTTTGGAATTTTCAGCCTTAAGGTTGGTGTATTGGGCGTTGAGGTAGACTTCCGCAAGATTTAGACTTCCCCATACAGCCTCCTCTGTAAAGGAGTCGAGGGGATGCTGGTCAAGGACATCGTTACATGAGGTGAGGGCGATGCCTGCCGCAGCGATGATAGAACAGATATATAGATTCTTGAGTTTCATTGTAGGGAAAAATTAGAAGGTTATACCGGCACCGAATGTAAGGCTGCGCTGGAGAGGATAGCTAAGGATAGCGTTGTCGACCTCAGGATCAGCCACCTTGTAGTTGTCGATAGTAAAAAGGTTGCTTCCATTGAAGTAGATGCGGATATTGTCGATGCCGCTGTTGCCCCACCATTTGCGGGGAAGTGTGTAGCCGATTTCGAGCGATTTGAGACGCAGGAAGTTAGCGCTGCGGAGCCACCATGTGGATGCTACGCCGTTCCACTGGTCGCCGTAGGTCTGACCCATGAAGGCTTTCGGCCAGCGGGCGTTAAGGTTCTCCTGCTCTGTGTTGCCCTCGCGCCAGCGTCCTTCGTAGAAATCGGTTGCCATATTCATAGTGGGCTGTACGAGCTGTTTGGCTTGACCCTGGCCTTGGAAGAATACGCTGAGGTCGATACCTTTCCATTCGCCGGTAAGCGTGAGACCATAGATGATGCGGGGTGTGGGGCTGTAGTCGTAACGCACGGCATCGTCCCAGGTGATTGTGCCATTCCCGTCAGTGTCGACATAGATAAGGTCGCCGGGAGCCGCACCTTCAATGTGAGGAGTGGAGTTGACCTGATCCCAGTTCTGATAGATGCCGATAGCATTATAAAGGGTCATACCGTCGATGGGAGAGCCCTCTTGACGCTGCCATGGCTTTGTGTCAGCTGCCTCGTCGATAAAGTTCACTTTATTGCGGGCATAGGTGAAGTTACCTGTCACTGACCAGCTGAAGTCGCCGGCATGGTCACGGTAGTTGGCTACGATCTCGACACCGGAGTTGGTGACTTTACCGAGGTTCTCAGCCGGAAGTTTCATACCCGAGAAGTAGGGTACGGAAGCATTGCGATAGCAGAGAATGTCGTTGCGTACGGAGTGGAACCAGTCGAAATCAAGTCCGAATTTGTTGTTGAGGAAGTTGGCGGAGAAGCCTGCATTTATCATACGTGAGGATTCCCATGTCACGAGGGCGTTGGCAACGCGCTCAAGGTAGAAGCCTTTGTTGAGCTTTGCATCTTCACCCGTACCGAAATATATGCCGGAGCCGTCATCAGGATTTCTTCCATATTTGTATTGGGCGAGATACTGGTAGGGAGCGATGTTGTCGTTACCCATCTTGCCCCAGGAGAATTTAAGTTTCAAGAAGTTTACGGTCTGAGCGGCACGCTCGAAGAAGCTTTCAGAGCTGATTACCCAACCAAGTGAGAATGCGGGGAAGAAACCCCAGCGGTGCTTTTTGGCAAAGTTCATCGAGCCGTCGTAGCGCATTGTCACCTCAGCGAGATATTTGCTGGCGTAGGTGTAATTGATACGGCCGAATACATTGCGACGGGTTGTCACGTTGGAATAGCCGTTGTTGTCCTTATCATCGGGTACGTCGGAACCTGCGAAAAGGTCGGGAAGAAGATCGGAGAGGAAGTTGGTGCGGTAGCCCGAAAGTGAATGAGAGCTATAACGGTTTTCCTCATATGCCACGAAAGCATTGATGTCATGAAGCTCGTTGAATTCACGGTTATAGCCTAAGCGTACGTTCCATGTGGAATTGAGGGAGTTGTCTGACCAGTCGCTGACGCTGATCTGTCCCGTCATATCGCGCTTATTGACATATTCACCGTTCTCGAGAGCGTAAAGATCATACGGGCGGTTGAGCTGCTTGCCGTAGTTGAATTGGAAGTCGAGAGCGGCATATGCCTCAGCGTACAGACCTTTTGTGATGACATCAAGATCTACACGAACTTTCGGTTTCAGATTAAGGATATGATACTTATAGCGGTTGTAGCCTGGAGCGTCGGTCACCATTACGGTAGAGTTGTTGGTGATTCCGTCATATCCTACGCGCGGAAGTCCGTTTGAATAGTAAGGAGCTGCGCCGGGGAACATGGTAAGGAGTTTACCGAAGAGGTCTTCAGTGGAAAAGACACCACGGTTACGTTTCTCCTGACGGCCAAGAATGTCAAGGCTGAAAGAGAGTGCTTTGGAGATACGTGCATCGACGTTGCTCGTGATCTGGAACTGGCTATAGTCTTGTGCGCTCTTGCGATAGAGAGCATCCTGCCACATATACTGGAACGAAGAGTAGAACGAAACCTTCTCGTTACCACCGCTTACCGATACGGAGTGCTGAGTGCGTCCTGCCCATTTCTTGGCAGTGGCACCCCACCAGTCGGTGTCGGGGAAACGGTCGAGGTCATCATGATTCTGATAGTGGTCGAGAGCATCCTGACCGAATGTCAGACCCGGGGAGTCATGGCGTGAGTCGGCGTCATATTCGTTACGGTAGGTAGCATACTGATATGAGTTGAGCATCTTGGGGATGCGTGTGGGCTGTGCCCAGGAGTAGCTACCATTGTAGTTTACCTTTACTTTGCCCTCTTTACCACGCTTGGTGGTGACGAGGATTACACCGTTGGCAGCACGTGCGCCGTAGATAGCGGCGGAGGCATCCTTCAATACTGAGATAGACTCTATGTCTTCAGGATTGAGGCGGCTGAATGAACGGTCGGCTACACCATCCACTACAATGAGAGGTCCGGTACTTCCGAGAGTGCCTTTACCACGTATTGTGATTTCAGCACTATCCTCGCCCGGCTCACCTGAACGTGTGTTAGCTATGATACCCGCTGTCTTACCGGCGAGGGTGTTGGAGAGGTTGGCTGCCGACACTTTCTTGATGTCTTCACCGCCTACGGATGATACAGAACCTGTAAGGGTAGCTTTCTTCTGCACACCGTAACCTACCACTACCAACTCATCGAGAGAGGCGGTGTCCTCTTTCAAATCGACTCTAAGCTCTGTCTGACCGTTAAGCGCGATTTCCTGTGCCACATAGCCTACATAACTTACGATGAGAGTGCCTTTGGCAGGAACGTTGAGTGTGAATTTGCCATCGATGTCAGTGGCTGTGCCGATTGTGGTGCCTTTCACCATTACACTTGCGCCGATCACCGGCTCGTTGTTCTGGTCGTAGACAGTTCCTGTAAGCTTATGGGTGGCACCCTTCTGAGGAGCCGCCAGAGCTGCAGGGGGTTCCACTGCATAGGCAGAGACCACACCGGCTCCGCAAGCGAGAGCCAGACATAATCCGCCTTTCAGAATACCTGAAGTCCGCATTTGTCGGAATAAGTCTTGTTTCATGTGTAGATTTTATTTGGTTATAGAAAATTGATTTTGATAGGATAAACCCCTTAAATGGGCACGGTTAAGATTGAGTAATCTTAATGGAATATGGCCACTGTGCGTCGTCGGCAGGGTTGCCGGAGTCGGTGTTGCTCCAATGCCGGGTGGGGGCACCCATTACCACAAACCATAGCTTCTTCAGCCCGGGTCCTTCAGGGACGGTGTAGCTCACTGAACCTTCGGCATCTCTCTGCATGTCACCGTAATTCACCTTATCATCTTTATCTACGGCGACAAAACCATATCTCCAGCCTGCACAATCTTTATTGCGAGTTACGTATCCGTCTGCTCCGGCTTCGCCCCGGAAATCGACAGTGACTGTAGAACCTACTTCGGGTGTCCCCACCTCAATAACATTGAATCCATAGTTTTCAGGTGCATTGCTCTTGGCTACCCGTTTCCATCCGTCGCCGAGATCAACAAGAGCCGTTGACCATCCGGAGGTGAGATTGCGTGTGTATGAGCGAACGCGATCAATATCGAAATTCACCAGACGGGCGTAGTTTTCCCACATCTCATCGTTAAACTGCTCCTGGTCGAGCTGTGCGAGTCGCTTGTAGGTCTGCACCGGATCTTCTCCGATTTTGCCGTTGCGGTAGAGATCAGCTATGAAGGGGAGACCGTGACGCTCGCCCCAAAATTCGATTACGTATGGCGAATGATATATATTGTCAAGATGAAGATAGGCTTTGTGGGTAAGTTTACGGAAGTCCTCAAAGTGGTAATATTCATCTTTGGTCCATTCCGGATTAACTTGCCAAAGCATCCATTGGGAGGTCATTTCGTAGAAACCGCAGCCACCCCAAGCGTCGCCCGCTCCGTCAGCTATAACCTGAAGTTGGAAGGAGTGACCGAGTTCGTGCGCCACAGCGTTCATATTTTTGTCTTGGACACGGTTGGGCGCTACCCAGAGCGCACCGATCTCATTGTCGTATGTGCCGCCGTAAGCTGTCCCTTCAAGGGAGTAGTCGAGCATAACCATCATACGGTATTTGTCGGCTTTGGTGCTGCCGGGTTTTACGAATTTCAGTTCGTTGTAGTAGTAATCGTAAAATTCCTGCACTTTGGAAAGGAGATTGTCGGCATCCACTTTCATGTTCTGACCTTGCAGATCAGGAGCCTTTGAGAGATCGTCGCCGAATCCTTTTGCCCAGAAAAGTATCACATCGTCGGTAGATTTTGTGCGTCCCCAATACCACTGGCTATTCTTATCTTTAAGATTCATGGTGCGCAGTTCCTGGGGAATGTATACCTCTTTTCCTTCCGGAGGTCCTACGGTTTTATTCTCTTCGTTAGGAGTGGTGGGAGTGACCGTAGCAGGTTCATCTTTTGCCTTGTCGTCACCACAAGAGGGGAGATTAACGAGCAATAGCCCCAAGAACATTATAAATATCAACCATTGTTTTTTCATATCAGGTAGGGATGAGTTTTTGGTATTTGGATAAATTTTGTTAAAAGGTTTTGCGCAAAATTAAC
This sequence comes from uncultured Porphyromonadaceae bacterium, assembly GCA_947177145.1. Taxonomy (GTDB): domain Bacteria; phylum Bacteroidota; class Bacteroidia; order Bacteroidales; family Muribaculaceae; genus Lepagella. Next base: position 2,489 of record CAMWTL010000030.1, on the reverse strand, counting down.
ATTCCTTATCATTTATCGAATAGCACTAATGTCCAAAAATGCCTTGATTTTGTCTATTTGGATGTTTTTAATAGTGTTTTAGACGTTTGTGCTGTGGATTTGGACGATTTTATGGTTGGATTTTTGAGATGAGGAATTTTTATACGAGTTTTAGACGATAAGAAACGGATGTGACTATTCTATGAAAGTCACATCCGTTGTTGGTTTGAATGTTATTTGTTATTATTTCTTGTGGGCTACGGCTGCTTTCTCGATGGGGAGACAAGCTTTGTAGTTTTCGATGTAGGCATTGAAGCCGGCTACATCTTCCTCTGTCGGGTCGATGCTTGTGCCGGTGTTGCCAGCGAATACCTCCATCTCAAGGTAGTCGGCGAGGTTACGCTCGTTCTTGTTGTTAACAAGATAACCGGCAAGGAGTGCCATACCCCATGCGCCACCCTCTCCGGCTGTCTCCATTACGGAGATGGGGGAGTTGAGGGCTGCGGCGAGGATGCGCTGACCTACACCCGGAGTCTTGAAGAGACCACCGTGACCAGTGATGCGGTCAACCTTGATCTTCTCCTCGTTGAAGAGGATGTCGTTGCCGAGTTTAAGACACGCAACGGCTGCGTTGATGTTGGCACGCATAAAGTTGGCAAGGTTGAAGCGGTTGCCTACCGAGCGGACGAAGAGGGGACGACCCTCGTTGAGACCTGTGATAGGCTCGCCGGAGAAGTAGTTGTAGCTCATCAAGCCGCCGCAGTCGGGATCGCCGTTGAGGGCGTTGGTGTAGAGCTTGCCGAAGATTTCGTTCATATCTACGGGATGACCCATCAGTTCGGTATACTCGCGGAACAGACCTACCCAAGCGTTGAGGTCGGAGGTACAGTTGTTGCAGTGTACCATTGCCACGAGGCTGCCGTCAGGTGTTGTCACCATATCAATCATCTCGTAAGGCTTGCTGAGTTCACCTTCGAGCACAATCATTGAGAATGAGGAAGTTCCGGCAGACACGTTACCTGTACGCTGCTTCACGGCATTGGTGGCTACCATGCCTGTACCTGCGTCGCCCTCGGGAGGACAGACGGGGATGCCGGGTTTGAGGTTGCCTGAGATGTCGAGCTTGTGAGCGCCTTCGGGTGTGAGTGTGCCCGCGTTCTCTCCGGCTACGAGGATCTTGGGAAGAATGTCTTCGAGTGTCCACTTGAAGCCTTTGTGGGCTACAAGGTCGTCGAACTTCTTAACCATTGTCTTGTCGTAGTTCTTGGTAGCGGGATCCACAGGTATCATGCCTGAACCGTCGCCGATTCCGATAACTTTCTCACCGGTGAGCTGCCAATGGATGTAGCCGGCAAGTGTGGTAAGGAATGCCACCTTTGCCACATGCTCCTCACCGTTGAGGATAGCCTGATAAAGATGAGAGATGCTCCAGCGAAGAGGTATGTTGTAGTTGAACAGCTCTGAGAGTATGGCAGCCGCCTCACCTGTGTTGGTGTTGCGCCATGTGCGGAAGTGGGTCAGAATCTCGCCGTTATCGTCGAAAGCCATGTAACCGTGCATCATGGCACTGATTCCGATGGCAGCAAGGTTATGAATCTCAACACCGTATTTCTCAAGGACGTTGTTGCGGAGGTCACGGTAGCAATCCTGTACGCCGAACCATATCTCTTCGAGAGAATATGTCCAGAAGCCGTTGAGGAACTTATTCTCCCACTCATGGCTTCCCTGAGCTATGGGGCGGTTCTCCTCGTCGATGAGAACTGCCTTGATGCGGGTAGAGCCGAACTCGATACCGAGAACGGCCTTACCGGCTTCAATGGTTGCTTTTGCTTTTTCGGGCATATCAGAGCGGAATTAGCGGAGTGACTTGTTGAGCATGTAGTAAACCTCGTTCCAGCGGAGTGAATCCTTGAAAGCGGGGATAGTGGTGTGGGCATTGATGTGAGCCATCTCGATGCCTGCGATCTCAGCATAGTCTTCCCAGTATTCGGGGGTAAGCTCATATGAGAAGCAAGAGTGGTGAGTGCCACCTGCGAGGATCCAAGCAGCTGCGCCTGTCTCGAAGTTGGGCATAGGAATCCAGAGTGCGGAAGCCACGGGAAGTTTGGGAAGCGGCTTAGACTTGATGCACTCTACATCGTTGACGATGAGACGGAAACGGTTGCCGAGGTCAACAACTGTTGCGGTGATGCCGGGGTTGGGGCGAGATGTGAACACGAGGCGTGCTGTGAGGCTCTTGCGAACACCGATGCCGAGGTGGTGAACTTCCAAACGAGGTTTCTCCTCAGCGATGAGAGGACATACTTCAAGCATGTGTGCCTGGAGGATAGAGCTGTTTTCGCCGTCGAAGTTGAGAGTGTAGTCCTCAAGGAATGAGCAGCCTTTGCCTTCTGACATAACCCAGACTGTGCGGTAGAGAGCTGCACTCTTCCAGTCGCCCTCTGCGCCGAAGCCATATCCTTCAGCCATAAGACGCTGAGAAGCGAGACCCGGAATCTGGTCGAAGCCTA
>CAMWTL010000029.1 GCA_947177145.1 uncultured Porphyromonadaceae bacterium | reverse complement strand
TTAGGATTATTTTATGTAAATTTGCAGTGCTACTGAAAATTTGCATAAAACAATTAAATCAATGATAGAACATTACATATATAGAGTTATGTCTGAGGCAATTAATGAAGCTTCAGCATATTTCCCGGTCATCACTCTTACAGGACCGCGACAGTCAGGTAAATCTACCCTATTACGCCATCTTTTCCCATCACTCCCCTATATGTCGATGGAGAATCCGGACACCCGTTCCGTAGTTAAGCTTGATCCTAAAGGATTCTTAGCTTCATTTCCTGAAGGTGTGATAATTGATGAAGTACAACATGTGCCTGACTTACTATCGTATATTCAGGGGATCGTGGATGAAAATCCTAACCGTAAGTTTTATTTGATCGGCAGCTCACAGTTTTCACTCCTAAAGAATGTGACTCAAAGCCTTGCCGGAAGAACAGCTATCTTTGAACTTCTACCATTGAGTCTGACAGAAATAGCCGGTTTAAAGAAAGAAGATGGAATAGACAGTCTGCTTTATCGTGGGTTCTATCCGGCTATCTGGAGCGGGAAGAATATACCACGCTTATTGTATCCTAATTACGTTAAGACATATTTAGAAAGAGATGTTCGTGACTTGTTGGCTATAAAAGATTTGGATCTATTTCAGCGTTTCGTCAGACTATGTGCCGCACGCATTGGCTCAATCTTCAATGCCTCAGAACTTTCCAATGAATTAGGCGTAGCTGTAAATACAGTAAATTCCTGGCTTTCTATACTTCAAGCATCCTATATAATATATATGCTTCCACCGTTTTTCACTAACACACGCAAACGCCTTACAAAAAGTCCTAAGCTCTATTTTACAGACTGTGGATTGGCAGCATATCTGCTTGATATAGACTCTCCCCAAACAATGAATCGTGATAAAATGCGTGGACATCTATTCGAGAATATGGTGATTATAAATTTCTTGAAATATCGGTATAACCATGGGGAAAATGGAGGGTTGTATTTCTACCGTGATTCTAATGGTAATGAAGTTGATTTGCTGGTCAAAAGTGGGTCATTGTATTCTTGCTACGAGATTAAATCATCAGCGACTTTCCACGTAGACTTTACCAAAGGCCTTAAGAATTTTGAAAAGAACTATCCGAATCTTGTTAAAGATAAATATATTATCTATACCGGGACGACAATGACCGATTTTGAAGGCATACACCTCCTCAATTTCAATGACATTTGAAATAACACTTGAAATTGTAAATCGACAATAGCATAATGCAAAAGGAGCTGCATCCATAAGTGCAGCTCCTTTTGTATTTAAACTTTTTGTACTACTTCGTTTACTGAAGATTATTTACTGCTTTACGAGGGTGCAAGAGTAAGGAATCTTGCTAAGGTCAAGTGTAACCTCGTAGGTGCCTTCACCGGGTGAGGGTATGTTGTCACCACCTTGGCTAAGCTCTGTGAGCTTACCACCCAAGTTAACATCCCAGGCATCATTAGCACGGAACTTGAACTCACCTTCACCAAAAGCAACCACACCCTTCCATACGAGGTAATTATCAGAAGTAAGAGCGGTAGAACCATTCCAACCGTTAGGAGTAGCATCACCAATCACACCGATTGTGCTTACATAGTAGGTAGTGTAAGTAAGCTCCTCGACATTTGCAGTACACCAGTAGAGACCTTCGGGAGAAACACTAAGATTACCGCCATCAGTAGAAAGAGTGCCCGGTTCCTCACCTTCACCATAGTTAGTACCATCCCAGTTAGGTGCATCAGAGAACTTAAATTCACCACCAAGCACAGTATAACCGCTGTAATGGATTGCATCTAAGCAGTAAAGGGGACGTGATGCCGTCTGATTCCAATCATTGGTAGCACCCGGGGTGTAAAGGTATGCGTAACGCACTTCCGGTTTCACCTTCATTGTGTAAGGACCGGCGAAATCAGTGGGACCGCCTATAATAGCCTCCTGCTTGCCAATAATAGTCTTGGCAAGAACTCTCACCTTAATCTCCTTTTCATCGGGAGAAGTAGAGATGTTATTGAAATAAATATCTTCAAGTTCAGCAGGTGAAATAAGGATATTATATGCCTCCTCATCTACAACCTTCTCAGCAGAAGAAGAAAGAGAATAAGAAGTGGCAAAATCATCAGCAGATATTTCCACATTACCACCAAGGGTACATCCGGCAGGAAGTGCAGCTACAGCCTTCACAGTTGCCACTGTAATTGACTCCCCGGCAGCCTGAAGCTCCGTAAGGTCGTAGACCCCGGCATTCAGATCACCACTAACAGCCACGTCGGATGCCTTAAAAAGAGACTCCTGAGGATTGGTCTGTGGCGCGGGATTCGGCTCCTTATAGTCATCGCAAGCAGCGAAAGAGAGGGCGAACATTGCAGCCAGACCGTATAATGCTATTTTTTTCATTGTAATTCAATTGGAATAAGCGGGGAGCAGAAATCCGCCGACAGCCAACTTCGGCTCCCCGTTAATTAATATTACTCAAAATTGACTGTCACTGTGCTATTGTTAGTATCAACTGTAATGTTGATAGTGCCGTCATTCTCGATATCAAATGCGTAGTTACCCTTACCGTCAACATAAGAGCCGGAATAAGTACCGTTAGTGAGTGAGCAAGCCACATCACCGTCATCTACCTGAGCACCAAACTGAGTATCGTTATCCCAATCTGCATCAGTAAGCTCTTTACAGAAACGGAAGTTAACGTGACCGGCACTTACGGGCCATGAACCGGTATAGATTCCGCTATTACTTCTGTCGGCAAGACGATAGTTAGCATAAGCTGCCTCATTGGATATGCCGGGAGCATTCCAACCGCTGATAGAACCCACGAGGTAGATGTATTTAGTAACAACTACACCGGCTTCGCCTTCAGTACAAGTCAAAGTGATGTTCTTCATATCGCTCATATCCAACGTAATGGTCATCTTACCACCGGGCCAGTTGGGGAAGCTGAATGAACCCTTACCCTTGACAACAGCACTTGTGAATGTACCTCCGTCAAAATCAAAATCAGTAGCCTTGTCATCCACCTGATAACCATAGGAATCATTCTCCCAACCGGTAAGCTCAGTATAGAAACGGAAGACGGCAGAACCTGCGGGTATATCGAATACGCCGGAGTAAACATTAGATCCGATAGCATCTTTCGGCTCGAAGAGACGCCAAGGAGCATAATGCTCAGCATTGCTCTCTGTCGGACCAGCCCAACCCTCGGGAGCGCCTACGAGATAGATGTAACCCGGAACGGGCACAGCGAAATATCCCTTGATATTATTATAGGCTACAACGTTAGATGTAATCTTTGAACCTTCCACATCAGGAATTTCACAGATACCACGGAAATAGACTTTCTTATAAGGAATCTCACCGCCGGGGAAAGTGGCATTGAAGGTATCCTCATCAGTGACACCGAGCAGCTCCATAAGACCGAGAGCTACTTGACTCTGAGGAATCTCCATACGTGCAAGAGTCTTGGAAGCCGGAGTAAGGTCATATGCCGTAGCAAAGTCTTCCGAAAGTGACATCTGGGCACTATACTGAGCGATTGTTGCCACTCCGTAGTCAGGCTGGGAAGAAACGAGCTCCAGCACATTGCCAGCCTGAAGATCAATATACTGATCCTGCATAGTCGGCACGTTCAGCACATATTTAGTCGGTGTCTGCAGAACCGGATCACGGTCTTGTGAGCATGATGCCAGGCCGAAGATGGCACATGCAACCGCCATATATTTTAATATTCTTTTCATATTTCTTCAGATTCTACGATTAATAGTTGGGATTCTGAACATAGCCGTTACGTGCGGCAGTAGTGCTTGGAAGAGGATATACTATGAATGCCGGAGAGAAGTCAACGCCGTTACGTACCTGACCCTTCCATGACCATGTATAACCTGAAATCCATTTTCCATAACGGATAAGGTCGCTACGGCGTATGCACTCTGTGTAAAGCTCACGGCAACGCTCATCCTGGAGCTGAACGAGATTAAGATTAGCATCAATGTCAGGGAGACCGGCACGCTTACGGATGTAGTTAACATATGTAAGAGCCTTTGCGCGGTCGCCACCACCATTAAGAGCAGCCTCGGCAGCGGAGAGGTAGATTTCAGCAAGACGAATCATAGCATAGTCACCGCCAAGCTGGTCGGTAGCAGCAGGAGAGCTTGCCTGATTCTCACCGTTGTCGTCCTGATACCAGTTGTTGTACTTAACAGCAAGATAACCGTTATTACCCCAATCAGCCTGGGTAAGAGAGATGTTCTGAACATTGAAGCCATCTTTTGAAGTCTTCCAATATTTCACACGTACATCATCACTCTGCGACATATCAACGTCCTTCCAGTTGAATTTCTCAACAAACTCAGGACGAGTCACGACACACTTCCAACCGTTATTGGAATTATAATCTGCAATGTGGCAGGTGTAATCAGCATCATCAGAAGAGTCACCAATCCAAGCATTGCACATGAAAGTAGCATTGGCATAAGACATCAAGCCTTTACCCTCAGGGTCAAGAGATGTGTGATGCTGGGGAATAGTCCAAATAATCTCCTTAGCACCGTTCTCCTTACAAGATACATAGCTTGAGTTGTTGGAGCCGAAGTTTTGGAAATAATTCTTGCAAAGACCGGTCTCATCCATGCCACCCTTTGCGAGACGGGAGATAACACTCTCAGCATGCTGATAGCATTTGTCCCAAGCAGCAGTGCCGGTGTAAACCTCGGCATTGAGATAGAACTTCACGAGGATTGACTCAGCCACATCAAGACCAACCTGACCGTATGCCGGCATATTGTTGGGATCATTAGCCTTATACCAATCTACGATTTCTTCAAGGTCTGCTACAACTTTCTCATAAACTAAGCGACGACCTTCGCTGAAGTTAGTAGAGAGCTGAGGTGCAACAGAACCCATAGCTATGCTTTCATCAGCATAGGGCACATTGCCGAAATTATCAATGGCATACCAGTAAGTACCCGCACGGAGAATACGTGCCTGACGGATATATTCATCAGCAAGGCTCTGAAGCTCGGGAGTATCAAGGTTGAAATATCCTGCATTTACAGTCTGGATAAACTGATTGCACATAGCGATGTTGATGTAGAGACGGGAGTAAGTACCCATCACAACAGTATTGGCAGCAGGAACAAGACCGTATTGGATTGTGCCGTAGTCGGTATCGCTCGGTATCCATGAAGCCTCATCGGAGTTACATTCCTCAAGGATCCACATAGCGCGTTGGAAAGTAGACATACCGCCGTCGAAATTCTTCACAGAGGCATCGCCGTTAGCGCCATAAGTTGCATACTGCAAATACACACCAGCCATTGCCTTTTCGAGATACCCTTTGGGATCATCCTTAAAAAGACCCGGAGTGAGTTCGTTGGGATTTGTCGGGGTGAGGTCGAGATCGCCTACGCAGCTTCCTAAGGAAAGAGTGGCTGCCAGCATCGAGCCTGCAAGGAAAAAATTATTTATTTTCATCTTAATTCTTTACTTTAGATTAGAAAGTTGCAATCAGACCGATAGTGAAGCTGACGGGACGCGGATAAACGTTGTTGTCGATACCGTCGAATACTTCCGGGTCGAGACCTTTATATTTTGTAATCACAAATGGGTTCTGTACTGCGCCGTAAAGACGGAGACGGAGATTGTCTTGGAAGAGGTCAGGCCATGTGTAGCCAAGAGTGATATTATCGCAACGGAGGAACGATGCGTTCTCTACGAAATAGTCGCTCAGAGGCTCCGGCTTACCTGCGAAGATATATTCATCACGCATAAGGTTGTTCAGACCATAAGAGTCAACCGATCCGAGGTTGGTACGTGCATAGCGCGGTCCGTTGTATACATAGTTACCAAGATTAGCACGAAGAGCGAATGAGAGATCCCAATTCTTATAGCTGAAGTTATTGTTCCAAGTGAATGTAACCTTAGGTTCGGGAGAATGGAACTTAATCAGGTCATCATCATTAATCACACCGTCGGCATTCTGGTCAACGAAGAGATCGGGAATCGGATTGCCGTCATTATCGTAAACCTGCTGATAAACGAGGTATGTGAAGGCAGGTTCGCCAACGAGGTGCCACTGGAGGTGACCACCTACACCAACAGGCACGTCACGTGCGGAAATTGCGTCTGTTTCAGCATTACCGGTAAGAGCTGTAATCTTGTTGCGGTTCCAACCTACGTTTACGCTTGTGCTCCATGTGAAGTCCTGAGTCTGAACGGGACGACCACCAATTGTAGCTTCGATACCATAGTTGCGGAGAGTACCAATATTGGTAGTCATGTAGTTTGAGGTATTCATACCAAGTGCGGGTGCCCAAGCGAGAAGGTCTTTGGTGTCACGCAGATAGTAGTCGAATACAAATGTAAGGCGGTTGTTGAAGAAACCAAGGTCAATACCGGCGTTCCAAGTTGTTGTGGTCTCCCATTTGATGTTGGAGTCGTAAGCCTGGGGATAGAGAGGGTCGATCCACTGACCGTTCCATACATATTGGAAACCGTTCTGATATGAGTTCTGGTAAATAGGCAGATAGGGGAAGAAACCACCTATATCCTGCTGACCGGTCTGACCCCAACCGAGACGAAGTTTAAACTCGTCAAGATTTGCATAATCACGGAGACCGAAGTTATTATTGATCTTCCAACCGAGAGCTAAAGAGGGGAAGAGACTCCAACGTGTATCTTTAGAGAAGCGAGAAGAACCGTCATCACGAAGTGTGAAAGTAAGGAGATAAGTATCGTCGAATGTATAGTTCAAACGTCCGAAGAATGACACGAGCTGAAGAGGATTGCTCCATACGCTCTTGGGAGCATAGTTCACTACCTCACCAATAGCATTATGAGTGTTGGTATTCATAGTATAAACACCGTTCTCATAGCTGAAGCCATTCTGGCCATTAGCATTAACGAAGCCGAGAGAGTTTACATAGTTCTGAGAGTGGCCGAGATAAGACATTCTTTGCCAAGAATAACCTACCATTACGTCAACATTAGATTTAATCTCCTCAAATTCTTTCTTATAGTTAATATAGAAATCAAGAAGAGTATTTCTCTGAAGCTCCCACCATTTGTTAAGTGTAGCCGCACCTGCAGCGTTATTATTCAGCAAGCCGTCATTCTGCCATGCGAATACAGAGTTAGCAGCTGTAATTGACTTGGCAGTGTTCTTTGAAACCTGATAACCAAGGTTAAGATTGAGGTGAAGATCAGGGAGGAAATGAAGAGCATAGTCAAGCTGTAGGTTACCGGATGAAGACCAAGTGTCATTATGACCATCCTTATCATATAACATAGCTAACGGGTTCTCACTGGCATTACGGTCAAATGTTCCGCCGGGAGCGTAGTTATAGTAGCCATTATAGAGCATCAGGCCGGTATTGCCACCCATAGCGATATTAGTGTATACAGGCTTAGTAGGGTCGAAAGCGGAAGCAGCACCGATAGCACCCTGGTCAGCATTATGTGTACGGCCGAAAGTACCGTTTACATTAACGTTTACTGACAGATGATCATCGAGGAATTTGGGGGTTAAGCTGAAACCGGCAGTAACACGCTGCATATTTGAGGTTTTCAAGATACCCTCAGAATTGGTATAACCTGCATTAACACGATAGGGAAGGAAACCAGCCTTACCTGCTACAGAAATGTTGTAGTCTTGAGAAATTGATGTGCGGAGCACCTCTTTCTGCCAATCAGTATTATACATCTCTCCCTTATAACCGAGCTGATCGATTGTGGAAGCACCCATATGATTCCTTACATAGTCGGCAAATTCCGGACCATTCATAAGGTTAAGAGTCTTACGGGCAGTGTTGATACTCATGTTTGCAGAGAAGTTGACAACAGGCTTACCTGCCTTACCTTTCTTAGTGGTAATGATGATTACACCGTTTGATGCACGAGAACCGTAGATAGCTGTAGCGGACGCATCCTTAAGCACTGTCATGCTCTCGATGTCGTTAGGATTCACCATCGTAAGTGCGCTCATGCCGCCACCCTGGCTCTGGTTGGTCATAGGCACACCGTCAATAACGATAAGAGGGTCGTTTGAGGCGTTCAATGAGGAACCACCACGGATACGGATTGTAGCGCCACCGGTAGGATCACCACCATTGGTTGTTACAACCACACCGGGGCTTGCACCTACGAGAAGGTCCTGAGCGGATGTCGAGATACCGGCATCAATCTCATCGGGTTTAATAACCGAAACAGAGCCTGTAGCGTCTGATTTCTTAACCGTACCATAACCGATTACCACTGCTTCCTGGAGCATTGTAGCATTCTGCCCAAGAGTGATCTTAATCTCAGTGCGACCGTCAACAGGCACTTCCTGAGCATCATAACCAATGTAGCTTACTACAAGGATACCATCGGGGGCAACGTTCAGTGTGAAGTTGCCGTCGATGTCTGTCGCCGTACCGTTGGCTGTACCTTTCTCCATTACGGTAGCACCGATCAGGGGTTCGCCAGTCTCATCATCCACGTAACCGTGAACGGTGATCTTCTGCGCGAAGCCGGGAAGCGCGAGACTCAGCACCAACGCCATAGTCAGCCACAGCTTCCTGTTCAGATGAAAACAGATGTTCTTCATGCAAGAATTTTTTAGTTGTTATTAATTGAGTATTTGTATTTCAGGTTAAATCATCAAAGGTGATAATCCGACACACAATCCCCCCTCAGAAGATATTATATACATTCGGATGAGTCTCTACCCTATCCTCTTGACCTATCCTTTAAGTTCGACCGTATGTCTTCAAATTTAGTTAAGCTTCTGTCATGGCTTTTGCCATCTTTTATTGTTGGATTTCAATGCCTTTGGTTATGGTCGGAGAGTTTTTCTTTTGTCCAGTCATTAAAATCAGCACAAAAATAAGAATTAATTTATTTTCACATATATTAATATTTCTACATTAACATTGTTAATTAACAAAATTAACATCCGGCTCTTTAAGTGTGGATTTTACACTTTTGAAGAGGACTGCCTCACGGCAACCCTCTTCCTACGGTATGTGCATTTAATCAAAAAAGGTTATTCGTTACAGTCGATTTTGCAGTCAGTAATATGAATCTTCCTTATATCATTTTCTTTGCTTATATTACCCTGATTCGCGTCTGATAGTTCAGACACTTCACATATTTTAATCATTATTTACCCTAATAAATCCTTCCTGTCAACGCCAAGATTTTACCACTTTGCTTCTTACAGCTGCCACATTGACAGCCATCATAATAACCGACAACACAAAACCCACGGTCAATCCGAGCCACCATCCACCGGTTGCGGCACCCAGACCCCTTAACGCCCCTATATAATATTGACGGAGCAGCATACCTCCTACCGATGCCAAAACATATGCCAACGCAGTTGCCCACACCACAATCCTTACATATGGAGCACTGACCTCACTTAAAGGGCAACCCAACATCAGAAGCGAGTGAAGTTTGTCGCGGTTCTTCTCCATAAGCAATGACATAGAAAGCAGCAAGATAAAGAAAGAGAGAACGGTAATGACTATGCCGATAGCCAACACAATGGCTGCCACGACATTCAGCAGATAAGAAGCGGAACTGTTGCTCTTGTCTCCTGCCACCTCAAGGTTGTTCGCCTCAAGATATTCCTTTATAGCTACATCGCCCGGACTGCTCACATCTATTATAAGACGTGAGGGCGCCGAGTCAACCCCGGAACCAAGCTGCTGATTGCTCCATTTCATAAAGCTTTCGGGCACAAGGATAGTGTTGAGCCGATTGGAAAGACCCACCACGTGACCCGTAAAGTCACACATTCTGCGCCCGTCATCAGAGGTTAGCGTCAGTTTCAGAGGGATACCGCTCAAAATACTTTCCGACATCTGGGGAAGTCCGGCTGACCCGGCAAAGCCAAAGTTGTAGAGAGCGAGGTAATCTTTAGATATGATTATGGGCACGTCGCCGCTCCGCTCGTCAAATGTCCAATCGCTCCCGGCAGCATCCACAAAACGGTCGGGCACAGACTCAAAGAACAACATAGTCGACATGCCCCTCCCCCCTTGAGCTACAGAAGCCCATATCCTATAGTCGGCAGAGGTGAAATCTCCCACTTCCCTCACCCAAGGCTGCTCCTTAAGCTGCTCTATCTCCTCTTTGGTAAAGGCAGAGGCACTGCTATCCCAGGCATTGGCAGTGGAGACAACCTTGTTGACTACTAAAATATCGTTGTTGATGAAGCTGTCGTCAGAAGACCAAAGTGAACGCGCATCCTCATAAAACTGCAAGCCCCCCACAATGATGAGGAGTCCCAAGAAATTTGAAAGTATGAAGCCGGCTATGCGCGACGACGATGTGTTTTTCCGCAACAGGCGTGTTATCAGTTTCATATTCACAGTTTAAGAGTTATGCTCTCCTCTATAAGGAGATGATTGCCCACAGAGGTGGCTATTATTCCGGCTCCCTGACGCGATGCCTCATCCATAATCATACGCGCCGCTTTCCGATTGTTGTCCTCATCAAGATGGCTCACCGGCTCGTCAAGAAGGATGAAATCGAAAGGCTGGCAAAGGGAGCGTATGATTCCCACCCTCTGCTGCTGCCCTATCGACATCCTCCCCACAGGATAATCGCGACGCGAATCTATGCCCAGCTCATGAAGCCACTCCTCAATCCTCCCGGTCTCGACATGATTAGTGAGAGAATTCTTCAGCACAATGTTCTGCATAGCTGTCAACTCCGGGAACAACGACAGCTCCTGCGGAAGATAAGCGAGGTTTCTACGCCGAAGCTCCTGCCATTTATCTATGGAGAAACCGGCTACATCCGTATCGTTGAAGCGCAGTGTCCCCTCATAGTCGATGCGTGAGCCGAAGATATATGCACACATCGACGATTTACCACCGCCGCTGGCAGCCTCCACACGGTAATATTCACCTCGACGAAACGTGAGATCGCTTCGCCATACATCAGAAACAGGGATGCTTTCCGAGACAAATACCCTCGGCAGCATCCCTGTGAGACGGATTGTGTCTATCTGCATCTATTGTTGATGATTTTGCTTAATTTTTTACTGCAACTTGGCAGATGCTTCGCGGATTCTACGCATTGCCTCGCGGATATTGTCGTCGGAAGTGGCGTAGCTCAGACGCATATAGCCGGGGGCACAGAATGCCTCACCGTCAACACAAGCTACATGAGCCTCCTCAAGGAGATACATCACATAGTCGCCGCTGCTCTTTATCTCACGGTCACCATACTTCTTACCCACATATGCGCTTACCTCCGGGAAAAGATAGAAAGCACCCTGCGGCACGTTGGTGACCCATCCGGGTATCTCCTTTGCCAAGCCCACAATGAGGTCGCGACGACGCTCGAATGCCTGACGCATCTCCTCCACACACTCCTGCGGACCGTCGTAGGCAGCCTCAGCAGCCTTCTGTGCAATTGAGGAAGCTCCGGAAGTGTACTGTCCCTGAAGTTTTGTCACTGCCTTAGCCACAGCCAACGGACCTGCCATATAACCGATACGCCAGCCTGTCATCGCATAAGCCTTCGAGACTCCGTTGACAATGATAACGCGGTCGCGCACATTCTCAAATTCACAGATGCTGTGTACCTCGTCAACGAAGTTGATATGCTCATATATGTCGTCGGCAAGAATCATAATATCGGGATATTTGGCAAGCACATCGGCAAGACCCTTAAGCTCATCGTAGCTATATACGCTTCCTGTAGGATTCGAGGGGGAGTTGAGCATAATCATACGGGTCTTCGGTGTGATGGCGGCTTCAAGCTGATCAGGGGTAATCTTGAAATTCTGCTCCACGCCGGCATATACTTCTACTGTCACACCCTCGGCAAGCTTCACCATCTCTACATAGCTTACCCATGCCGGCACGGGGATTATCACCTCGTCGCCGGGATTGATGCAGGCGAGAAGTACATTGCACAGTTCCTGCTTGGCACCGTTGCCCACTACAATCTGTTCAGGGGCGTATTCTACATGGTTCTCACGAAGAAGTTTGGCAGATATAGCCTTGCGGAGTGAGAGATAGCCCGGCACCGGGGTATAGCGGGAGTAATTCTCATCCACAGCCTTTTTTGCAGCCTCTTTTATGAAGTCGGGAGTATTGAAATCTGGTTCACCCACCGACATGTTGATTACATCTACACCGGCTGCCTTAAGCTCGGCACTTTTCTGCGACATAGCCAAAGTGGCAGAAGGGGAAAGTGCCTGAATGCGTTGTGAAATTTGAATCATTGATTCTTTTTGTTAGGAAAGTGTAAAATTTTCTGCGAAATTAGCTATTAAATATGATTAGACAAAAATTATTTGGGCTAAAGATAAAAATTTCTTACCTTTGGGCGTTATTTTAACGGTTTCTATGCCATATGGGCACCAAGACCGTTAATTCAGCTATCTTCGCACATGAAATAAAACAAATCATATGAAGAAAACCGTCATTTCCGTAAAGACGCTGGGCATTGCCCTGCTCTGCGCGTTTGTAGCGCTCATCCCGTCACTCACATCCTGTCAGAAAGATAAGACAGCCAATGTAAGCGATCTCCTCTCCACGGTCCCCTCATCAGCCGGGATTGTAGTAGGATTTAACCTTAATGCACTCCTTGAAAAGGCGGGGTGCAAAGTCGATGGCCCTTCTATCACCCCCGGAAAGGAGTTGCAGGAGATTCTCGCTTCATCAGAGTCATCGAGCCGGTCAAAAGAAGAGATAAAGATGATTCTTTCTGGAGAAAGTGGCATCGACCCTGTAGGCGCCATCGTGTTTACCGACGCTTACAACACCTATCTCACGGCAGCCCTTGCCGACACCGAGAAATTCTGCGACTTTGTGGTGAAGCAGAAAGAGCTACCCTTTGAGAATGTGGAGGGCAACGTGAAAGTGTCGGGCAATGTGGCAGTAATCGGTGCTCAGATGTGGATGGGACTCACCTCCAGCACCATCGACGCAAAAGCAGTGAAAAATTATGCCTCCCTTGACAATGCACAGAGCTTTGCCTCCCTCGACGTGGCTTCAGATATTGCTACAATGACCCACGATGTGGTAGGCTACGGTCAGCTCAAGAATTTCGCACGTTCAGGTCTACCTATAGGAAATGCAACCACTATGAACCTCGCTGCCGGATTCCTGTTTGACAATGCCTCAGCTCTCTCATTCACTCTTGACTTCCTAAAAGGGGAGGCTAAGTCGAAGGCTCTTTTGCTCAACGACAAGGGAGACCCTGCAAAATTCCTCCTCCCTGCCAATAAAATCAGCCTTGACGAAGTGAAGCGTCTTCCTGCCACCGCTAACGCCATTGTGGCAGCTGCCCTCACCAAAGACCTCATCAAGAAAATCACAAAGATGGCTGAGTCATTCGGCGGTGGTTTCCCCGCACAGATTTCCGATGCCCTTGCCTCGCTCGACGGCACAACTGCCATTGCAGTAGGAAGTATTGACAATCCTGAGAACGCACTCGCCGCTGTGATTGCCACCGACGGCAAGCCTTCGCTCGACTTCATGAACTTTCTTTCCCAGTTTGGCAATACCCAGAAAGATGGTAAGATTGTGAAATTGGTAAGAGGTGAGGTATCGGGTAGCCTTGACGTGCCGAAGATGTCAGAGAAACTGAAAGGGGCAACTATCGGACTCGTAAGCTCTACGAATTCAGACCTCCTTAATGGCAACGGTGTGGGAATCACTGCTACAGCTATCACCCTTAGTCCCGATAACGGCAGCCTTTCGTTCAATGCCTGGGTTCAGACCTCGGAACCTGACACGAATGCCTTGCTCACCATCCTCAAGAATATGGCTAATTAAAATTTTTTTCAGAAAAATTTGCACGTTTGAAATATAGTTTGTAACTTTGCACCGCAATTCGGCACAAAGCCCTGCAAACTTCGGGTGGATACCAGAGTGGCCAAATGGGGCAGACTGTAAATCTGCTGGTTTATACCTTCGGTGGTTCGAATCCATCTCCACCCACTTACGACATCAATTCAATTATTGCACATAACAACAGTACAGAAGAGACGGATCCGTGAGGACTCGTCTCTTTATTTCTTATACCCCTCCGGATTGAATAATAAAGTTTTTTATAGTCTTGGTTGAATATCCCGATAGTCGGGTGTCTTTATTATGTATGATTACTTCAGACAACATAGAACGGCTTTTCCGCGAAAACTATAATCAGATGCTACGCCTCGCTTTCGCCATCCTCCAAGACGATAACGCTGCCCGTGACATCGTACACGATGTGTTCGCCTCCTTGATCGGCGAAAAACGCAATGGAAACCGGGATGCTGAAAACATTGAGGACAACCCTACGCAATATCTGCTACGTGCTACCCGCAACCGTTGTCTTAACCAACTGCGTCACCTTTCAGTGCGTGAAAAGATTCATGGTCTGTATCTCCTTGATATGGAAGAGGACATTAATCCCGATTGGCCCGACGAAAACACTTTTCTTGAAATCAGACGCACTGTGGAGTCGGAGCTATCGGGCAATTGCAAGGACGCGGTGAAATTGAGATTCCAGAAAGGATTGGATACAAAGAAGATTGCCTCAATTCTTGGTATCTCCCGTCAAGCCGTCTATAAGCACCTTAGTCATGCCGTCAACATCCTACGAACTAAACTTAGAAATCATGAATAAGACCGAACAACTTATTGATGCCATCGACCATCCTGAGAAATATTCCGACGAGGAACTTCAAGCCCTATTGTCAAATCCCGAAGTAAGGGAAGCCTATGATGTGATGTGCAATATGAGAGCAACATTCTCTCCTACACCGGAGGCTGACATTGATAAGGAATGGCAAATTTTCTCAAAAAGGGAGCTACCGATGCAAGCCCCGAAAAGATTCTTCAGAAAACGTTCTGACTTCATAAAAAAGCTACTTCAAAATTCAGCAGCAGTTGTTGCCGTATGTCTATTGTCAGCAGCGGCAATAGCCACTGTCGTCGGCGTCAGGCTCCATGAGCGCCGGAGTAATCCCATATCCACCACCGATGACACAATTGAATTAAGCCAAGCAGCCACTATAAAAGGTGAAGAAGACACATCAGCCATAGAGGATACAGCAACGACAAGATCTGAACCTGTGCTTTTTGAGAACCGTCCGCTCGAAGAAATACTCAACACTATGAAGGAGCATTATCAGTTAGAGGTGGTATTTGAATCGCAGAAAGCTAAAAATCTACGTCTATACTTCAACTGGGATCCTCAGTTACCGATTGCCGACATCGTTGCTCTTCTCAATAATTTCCAGCAGTTTTCCATAAAGCTTTCCGCCAACACTCTGATTGTAGAATGAGGTATCAAGTTACCACTCCCTTTCTCAACTATCTTAACATATCTGTATCTTCCATATGCTTCGCCTCATAATAACCTTGGTAATGATTAGTGCCGCTCTCCTTTCACACGGAGCAGGCTTCTCATATAAATTTCAAAACATACCCCTCTCACAGGCTTTAAGCCAAATAAGCAAAGAGCATCCCGAAATCAACATTATTTTCATCTACAATGAGTTGGAGAATTATACTACTAATGCCACGCTGAATACTAATGATCCCCAAGATGCCATACGCCAATTGGTAGGGCTTAATCCGGTGACCATATCCCAAAACGGTAACGGATTTTTCCTTGAAGCCTTGCAGCACGGTAAGTATGTCTACACAGGGCGCATCATCGGATTTGACAATGAGCCCGTGGTGGCAGCTACAGTCCTGCTGCTGCAACCGAAAGATTCCACTGCCATCACCTATGGCATCACAGGAAACGACGGACGCTTCTCAATTCCGTGCGACCGCAAAGGGGTAATAGCAAAAGTCACCTCAACAGGCTATCACACCACCCATGTAAATTGTCGGGATTTCAACGTCGGTATAATAAGAATGAAGGAACAGCCGGTGAGTCTGCAAGCAGTCAATGTATCGCTCGACCGCGTATCAGTGCAATCTGACCGCACTGTCTTCATACCTACCACGCGTCAGAAGAATGCCTCCCAGACCGGTATCGAGTTAGTTTATAGAATGGCAATCCCTTATCTCCGCAATACCGGTCTGGGAGGACTGACGACAGTATCGGGCGCAGAAGTTGATATTTTCATCGACTTCCTGCCCGCTACAGGTGATGACCTGAAAGGAATGAAGATGGCAGACGTGCGAAAGGTAGAATATTATGACTTTCCGGCTGACCCTCGGTTTCTCGGCAAGTCACACGTCGTAAATTTCATTATGGCCAAATATGAATATGGAGGCTATATCAAAGGCTATACCGACCACAATATCTTCTACAACTCCGGCCAGCTCAACGGTTACGGCAAGCTCCAATATAAGAAGATGACCTATGACGTAAGTCTCGGAGGCTATCACCGCGACGACGACCACGCCGGCACTGTGTCAGAAGAAACTTTCCGTCTTCCCGATCCGGAGGGAGAAATATCCACCTTCAAAAGACATTCAGGCGTAGAGGGTTCCGACGTGAAAGGGAGACTATATTGGTCAACTTTCCGAGCCACGTATGCCACAGAGAAGATGATAATCAGAAACTCTATAGCGGGAGACTTCGACCATAATCCGAAAAATGCCCAATATGGCAACGTGAGCTATTCACCGGAGATACTGCCCTCCAACTCCTATTCTTCCAATACCTCCAACATAGTCAATTCCATCTCCTATTATGGTAATATTACCCTCTTCTTACCAAAAAATAATACGTTTACCATCTTCCCGGATTATTCCTACTCACATACCAACCGATTGAGCGACTATTCCGAACAGGCAACGGAAGCGGTCGGCAATGACCTTACGGATAGTGGCAGCTACACGAATCTTGCAAAGGATGACACCCATCGCCTCGCCCTCTCCTTAGGATATACTCATATGTTTAAGAACCGCTCCAATCTACGTGTCAACCTTGACGGAACAGCAGTTTCAGACCGTATCTCCTATAAAGGCACTGCAAATGCCGACGACAAGACACGTTCACTGCGTTTCAGACCCTCCATAGCCTATTCCTTATCTTTAGGCAACTTCTACGGAGCAGCCACTGCCGGGATGTCGTGGGAACGGTTTGCTTATAACAATCTGACAGACCATACCACAGCACCTTGGATGAATATGTCGCTCCAATACTCCTTTCTTAATAAGCACTCACTACGGACCGAGTTCAACTACAACAGCACCCTGCCCGCTGCACATTACCGAAGTGACAATATTATCCGGTCTAATCCACTGATGAGCTATACCGGCAACCCCCTGCTTACACCTGAGAGGAAATTCGGCATTAACGGGTCGTACACATTTTTTCCCTCCGATAATTTTTCAGGTTCGGTATACACCTTTAATAATATAATCAGCAACAGGGCGGTGTTTGAATACCTACCCTACTCCAACGGAATACTCCGCACCATAAGCCAGTCATCCGGACGGTTCTCTCAATCTACTTATGGAGCATTCCTATCCTTAAATCTATTTGAAAACAGCCTGCAATTAGGGGGAACTCTCGAATATTCCGTTACTCATAACGGTGCTCCATATAACTGGACCAAATCGACCCTCGATTATTATTTCGAGGCTTACTACTATCTTAAATCGTTCAACTTCGGAGGGACATTCATATCGCCGTCAAGAAGATGTCCTGACCCTATGAGCAGTTCGTGGTCACGCAGTCGTGCTATATATTATGTGGAAGCCGGCTGGGCAAACAAGGTGTGGAATCTTCGGGTTTTATTTAACGGGTTTGCCAACTATAACTGGAAAAACGAAACCGTCACTCTCCACACCCCATATTATGACCGGAAGCAGACCATCTACGGCTCGGGACACTTCTTCATAAAGCTCTCTGCCACCTGCACCTTCGGCTTCGGCAAGAAAGTGCAAAGGGGCGACGAATCCGACCGCATGAAAGGCGTCAAATCCAATATTCTCCAGTAAATCAAGAGCTATAGCTATAACTTAACACTTCTTAACACATAAATTTATCAATAAGATTTGTAAGAACTAAAAAGAAGTTCTAATTTTGTGGCAACAGACCGACTTGCAGAAGCCCCGGTAGGGGGAATGAGAGGAGGGCTGAAAATATATATATCTAAAAAGCGTTTATCCGCGCTAGTTCTTGGGTTTCTGAAATTCTCGCAAAATTTCTTTCTATGTCCAGGGATTGAGCAACGGTAGATGCCCGTGGTTATGTAAATTGTGCTATGGTATCGACTTCGTGAGAAGTCGACGCCTAATGCTTCTTTACATAAAGAGCGTGGGCTTCTGCGTTGCCGTCTGACATAGAAGGGCAATGCGAGAAGCCTCAGAAGCAGGACGGCAACAGATACAGATTCCCGCGCTTTACTCGTATTAACCAGCCGCCGACGAGGGGAAGACCGAGGCTTGAGAGTAAACTTCTCAACCATTAAGCCATCAGACTTAATTTCAAAAAATCTCTACAATGGAATCAATTGGTCAACTCATTAAAGAGGAGTTGGAGCGACAGGAACGTACTGTTACTTGGTTCGCACGAAAATTGTCATGCGACAGAAGCAACGTCTACAGACTTTTTCAGAAACATAGTATTGACACTGCCTTGTTAAGGCGTATATCTATAATTCTTAATAGAGATTTTTTTGCCGACTTAAGTAAGAATATCAAAAAAGAAGATGATATGTAAAGCTATATTCGTTCCAAAACTCCCTGCTAACTGATTGCTTCAGAAGGTAGGGAGTTTTAACATTTTTCAACCAAAATCTGTCAATGTGTAAACTCTGCAACACTTGTGTATCAACTGAGCAACACTATATCTTAACAAAAACGAGTAATTTGCTATAATTTTGCATAACTTTTCTAAGACAAGAAGTCAAGCCCTGACATCACTTCAGCGAAAAGTGGATTTAAACTATTAATTATTAACGGTGTATCAACAGGAATACACCAACGTTCCGGGGACTGCCCGCCTCTTTCAAGGGAAAGTCTCATACTGATTATAAGATAACATTTTACTCACTAATTTAATTAAATTATATGAAGAAGAAGTTTGTTAAGGTTGCTCTTCTGTCGTTGGTTACTTGCAGTGCTCCCGCTACATTCGTATCCTGCAACAATGACGACTGGAAGAATCCCGTTGACAAGGTGGAGACTTCTGTTGAGGGTATAAACAATACTCTCAATGAGATGAAAGGACAGGTCACTGCCCTCGATTCGAAGATCTCCGAAAACAAAGCTGCTGCAGAAGCTGCCGCCAAAGCTGCCCAAGCGGCTATGGATGCTGCTCAGGCAGCTGCCGCAAGTGCTGAGGAGGCTAAGAAAGATTCCGACGAGGCTGCTAAGAAGTATGCCGATGAGGCTAAGAAGTATGCTGACGAAGCCGCTCAGAAATTCGCTGAGGAAGCTGCGGCTAAAGCCATTGCAGAATCTGCCGCCCAGCTTAAAAGCGAGATTGAGGCCCTTATGGCTATAATCGAGGCTAACAAAACCGCGATTACTGAGAATAAGGCTCTTATCGACGGCAACTCTGAGAAAATATCTGCCAATGCAGGTAAGATTCAGGGCAACACAGATGCTATCGCAGCTATTCTTGAGAGCGTTTCAAGCCTTCAAGACGGCTTGGATGGTCTTAAAAATGGTCTGAACGGTGTGCAAGACGGTCTGAACGGTGTGCAGGGCGATCTGAACGGCGTTAAGGATGATGTAGCTGCTAAATATGCTGAACTTGCCACCAAGCTTGAGGAAGCCAATGTCAACATCAGCAACTTGGCAGGCGAGATGAGCGACAATGTTGCCGGTCTGAATGCCGCAATCATTGCAGTTGAAGGTAAATGCGAGGCACTCGGTCTTGACATCACCGCTCTGAAAGCCGATGTCGCTGCAGAGATGGGTACACTCGAGCAGAATCTTGCTGCTCAGATTGCCACAGAAGCCGCAAAAATTGCTGCCCTCGAACAATCCGACCTTGACATTAAAGGTCTTATTGCCGACCTCTCCGGTAAAGTTGAGAATCTTGCCCTCTCTTCCGATCTTGAAAAAGTATCTCAGTTTGTTCAACAAGCCCAAACTCAGATTACCGCTCTTGAGGCTTTCCAGGAGAAGATGACAACCGATTTCGCTGCCCTCTCTTCAAAGGTAGACGGTATCGATGCTAAGGTTGAGCAGAATAAGACTGACATTGCAAAGCTGACCTCCGACCTTGCCGCAGTTGTGGCATCAGCCCAGACCAATGCCACAGCCATTGCAGCTCAAGCCGGTCTTATAAAGGCAAATGCAGATGCCATCGCCCAGAATAAGGTGGACATCAAGAACAATGCAGATGCCATCAAGGTTCTTGTTGACGGAGATATCAAGGATCTGAAAACTTTCAAGCAGACATATGAAGCTCAGTTGGC
>CAMWTL010000028.1 GCA_947177145.1 uncultured Porphyromonadaceae bacterium | reverse complement strand
TCCCGGTTATTGAATAGAATATTTTTTTGGACCTTGACCTTTTTATTAGTCTTTTCGTCTATAACTTCAACTTCAACTGCCCCTGATACAAGATTGCCGTAATAGTATGCAGCGTAGGCAGCGGGATACCAATTTTTGTAATAGTCGTAATCCTTGCAAGTATCCAGAATCTTATGAGTATTGTAATATCCGCCCCAATCGTTGTACTTTAAATTGACTTCCATCCGTTGTCGTATATCTTCATCTTTATACGGATTGTAGGAATCATCCAGCTCCCACTCAAACAGGCTATTAAGGTCGTTTTGGGCATCGGTCAGCGCCAAGACATAACCATGGCATTCAACTACTTCCCCATCCTCTTCATTTCTGCCGGGAGCTATACCGGTCTTGCTGTAGTCATAACTTGGCCCATTTTCGATTGCATCGTTATAATGTTGGCCGGTGTAGAACACCAGTCCTATGCAACGGTGGTTAACACTATCTAAGTATTCGGTAGCCTCGCAAGGGAGGACAAAGCCGTAATTTTTAGAATTCTTACAATAAAAATCGCCGACAATCACCTCATCATATTTGTAAACGCCCCTATAGGCAATCTCAACCCTGGAATAGCATACGCCTGTATCACCGGCTTGGATGTCGAATTTGTTTTTATACATCCATTGTCGATAGTTGTAATTGTAGGTTATCTCACCCTTATATCCATCCGGAAGGATGTAGCGGAATGTGCCGTCGTCGGCCTGAAAGTGCTTGAGGTGTTTGCCCTCCTCATTTTTAATGACAACCTCGTTAGGAATTTTGAAAGTGATGACCTCTCTGCAGTCTTTTTCATCCGGATTATATTCTTCATCATCCGGATTATATTCTTCATCATCCGGATTATATTCTTCACTATCCTTATCTATAATTGTGTCGTCCCTATAATCTATGAAATAATCATCAGTCATAAGTTCGGGATCCATAGTAAGCAGTTTCCACCGGACGCTGATGTCGAGCGAGACACAGTTGCGCAGATGCCGTAATTCGGCTTTTATTTCCTTAATAGGGCCATTGGACGACTCCCATGCCATCACGTCGGAGTAGCGATAAGCTTCTTCAGTCGTTTGGTCTTCATGAAGCGTAAAGACACCTAAGAGTTCATCGGCACTCTTAATCTCCGCCTCTGTCACTGATTTATCATATGGGAAATAGACGATGTAGGTTTGCATCTCGCTGTCGTAGCAGGGTATATCTTGGGTGAGTCCAACATATATCCATTCGGAGGTGCCATCGGTGTTCTCTCTTAAAGAATACTGGGCATTATTCAGGATAAATTTGCCGTCTTTGTCGAGAATGATGACACCGACAGCATCGCCCGGCTCAAAAAATGTAGACATGCCGTCGTCTATCGCACGCGAGGCCGGATCGCCTGACTTAACATTGTCGGCAACAGTGACGTTGAGTGAAATTATGTCTGCATCGACTTTACCTGCCGATGTGGGAATGTCATCTATATCTTGACACGCACACAGAATGCAGGAAAGGAAAAAAATATATGCTAAAATCAGTCTGTTCATTTTTAATCTCTTTTAGAATGTCAAAACCGTACGCACATGACTTTGGCAGCCCCGGCTAAGAGATACGGTTTTCACAAGCCTGGTCGATGTGTCGGCTTGTCTGCCCTGAAATCTGAAAATCCATGCAGCCTCATTGGGTGCCTGAGTCGATGACCAGTATTTTGTGCCCCAGGTGTCAAATCTCGAGTCTTCGTAAGGAAAAATTCCCACGTCACTCAATATGAAGTCCTCGCCTCCTGCCATGACGAGACGCTCGCGTCGCCCGGCGAAGTCATACAGGTCTTTAAGCTGTCCGATGGAAGGTAGATACCATGTGCTGAAGTAGTCGGGCACTTTCACAGTCTCATTATATTCATTCACCTTGTAAAATGCCCAATAAGCAGGCTCACCATTTCTATCTACTACATCCTTATATTTGTTTGCGATTGGCAACATTTTCTGAGTATTCGTATAGCCATTGTAAACATCGGTAAACTTAGGATATTCTCCGATTTCTATTTCTTCTTTTAGATTATTACCCCAGTTGCCGATTGAATCACGGGGCGCCGCGTCATGAAGTGCCACTGCATAGCCGTGGATGGTTTCCAGCATATTGTAATTTTCCGGTGAATCACCATTGCCGGAGCCAACCTTGAAAATGACGCCGATACATTCCCATTCTTCTATTTCACCATTTTCATCGTAGTGGACATCGTAGCCATAGCCGACGCCGGTGTTCTTATTGCCGCTTTCACCTTTGACTTCGTCATTTTCGCCGTTGTCATTGCCGCCGGTATTTAGGTCCACACCTACTATGTCAGGGCGCCATTTCCCGTTGGTGTATAGATAATCCCCCACCTGCATATAATCGTCATATTTAAGCGTCAACGACTCGGTGTTCGCCTTGATTGTGAACACATGACGATCCTCAAACCTGACACGGTTGATCGATGCTACGCCTTCTGTCACGTTAAAACCCTTCATAAAGTTTTCTCCGTCGTCATCAAGCATGAGGCTGATGGTGAAGGTGTTGCTCTCTTCTACTTTATAACACTCTTCTTCATCATCCCAGCCACGAAAATTTTCGCTAAAATCGGCAATACCTTCAAAAAATCCTTCAGGTAAATCACCAGAGAAATAGAGCTTCAGGGGTATCGACTTGGAGGTTATATTTTCTTCTTTACCATCCCAAGAGGCAGAGATTTTGCTGACAACCATATTATCTCGACTCAAGGTTACGGTGAAAACATACGATGTGCCCGGCTGCAGGTCTATATCATCGCCTTCCGGGATATAACTGTAGCTCTTATCATAGTTCCCAACTTTGAGATCAATTCTGAACAGTTCCTTACCCGCCATGTTAGTCGGCACAAGCAGGGCCTCGTGGGTAAGGTAGCTTTTGACAGGGATAATATCTCCGAAATCACTCCCGGTGAGCACTCCCTCAGCAAATGATGCAATAGTGTAGCCCTTGAAAGTGATGGTGGCATTTACTATTTCTTTGGTGGATATAATATCGGTATCTGCGCTGTTGAGCACACATCTTATTTTCGCCATTTGGTGCTTGAAAATCAGGCTGACCGGATTATTATAGCTCTGATTCTCAGCCGTAGCTTTAAGGAAATCGATGGAGGTAAAGTTGTCAAACGTCGACTGGTCAGCTATCGATATATCGGTCTGCGGCTCAAAGGGAAACCAGGCGGTAACGTTGGCCGTTGCACTGTTCTGCCAATGCAATGGTTCAACAGCCTGCTTGATAGCGCCGTTAGCGTTCAGCTTGTATTTACCGACAGCATCTGATTCGCCGATTCGTACACCTATCGAATCACCGTCTATCCAGTTATCCTTACCGTCAGCGCGAGTCTTCATCCTGTCGACCGAAGCAGTGAATGTCAGCGGATATTTGCCTACCGGAAGGGGCTCTCCTTGCCAATCATCAAACTCGCTTTGGGAGCAAGAGGCAAAAGTCAGACAAACCGACAGGACAGCTGTAATTTTCCACAATATTTTTAGTTCCCTTATATTCATCTTTAAGGATTCTTTTCATTTAATGCCCAAATTCCTTGATGCTTTTCATAACCGCAAGGAATGGCAGGATCGGTTTACTCAATTATGAATTCTTTAGAGATATCCTTATCTACCCATTTGTCGGGTGTTGTAGGAGATGTCACAGATAATCTTCCCTTTATCGGTTTGCCCGGTGTGGGATCTTCAGAGTTATGAAGACCTATGCCTTTGGAGAAATCGAGATAGTAATTATACTCATAGCCCGCTTTCCAATCTACCTTTATGGGCACCGCCGACCAACCATATTCTCTGACCTCTTCAGAGGAGGAGATAGTATATTTGGAGCTGTCGGCAAAGTCCGGAGTGGTGAAGTATTCATTATTTGTATTTCTATAGAGACGTCTCTTCACTTTTCCGGTGGTTTTCTCGATAGATTCGGTAGTTTTCTCAACGGAGAGGTAAATCTTGGTTCTCGTCTCGTCAATAGGGGCTTTTTCATCCGGGTAAGGATAAAAAATTCGCCCGGTGCTTTTATCGATTACGCGCACAAGGACACTGAAATACATTCCTTGTTTTTCATTTTTTGGATCCGGATTAGTTGTGGCATCTTCTCCATTTGGCTGCCAAGCCTCATGCCGATAAGGAATGAGCATAAAAGATCCTACCTTACCCATTATGGGGGCGGCTGTCTGCAGAGTATTATGAGTTGAATTACTGATTGAAACGGGCTCATCATCTTCTCCGAAAACATATTCCACATAGTCTTTTTCGGGAGAATCCGCCAATTCCCAATTTCCGATGGTGTTATCTTCATCAGCTGACCTTTCCGGTGCTGTGGAGAGGTTGAAGTTACCCTCCATCACAGTACAGTCTATCCTTACACCGGCAATCTCTACGTCATACATATCGTTGGGTCCAAAAGCATGGATTACCACTCTGCTTAGTTGATGCTGAAATTCCAGATTGACCCCTGAAAACTGGTTTTCTGCCTTTGAGCCGGTAGTGTGTGCAGTCACGAAATCAACCTGCCGGGAGATGTCCTTGGCAATCCGGAAGTGCTCCAATCGGTAATCGGTTGTGGTGAGATTATTCTCCACCTTAGAATTATTTACCACCTCAGGCTTGTCTTCCACGCCGGCTCCTAACTTTGACACGGGGGGATAAAAAGCATAAAACTCCAGCCTCCCCTCTTTCTCTCCATGATTCCGGGGCCATCTGCATTCAGGGGTAGAAAAAACGTTGTTGATAACCTCTAAATTTCCGTTTACGAAATACTCGTTCAGTTTGCCATCCTCTCCGACTAATGAGACGTCGCTATCACTGACATTGGAGTTTTCGAGTGTAAAGACTGCCAAGTGTATGCCATCTGAGAAGTCGGGAGCGCGGTCAACATCTGCCTCTCGGGTAAGGGTGAGGGAGGGGAGGGATGTATGGAAGATGATCATCTCCTGCTCCCCGGAACAGTCGCTGCGAGTCAGCTCTTCCTGCGCACAAGAGGCGAAGGCAAGAAGAGATACAATGGAGGGATATGTAAGGGTTATCGCTTTCATAGATGTTGTTTAAATATATCAGGAACCCGGCACGGGCACGACCGGATCATAGTAATCAGGCTTCTCAGAATCTGTTGTATTAGATGTGTTCCATCCTTTTATGTCTAAAGATATGCCGACTTTATCACTGATGATCGGATCTCCGGGGGTAGGGTCGGAGGGGTCAAACAGCCCCACTCCGTAGGAGTAATCCAATAAGTAGGTATAGACGTAACCGGCTTTCCAAGTGCCTGCCAGAGGAAGGGCTGCCCAGCCGAAATCCTTTATCTCAGTCCCTTCGGGAGCGACATACTCATTTTCATTGGCAGGATCGGTAAAATACTTGCCATCTTCACCCGGATAAATACGGCTGACAATCTCACCGTCAGTGGTGTCGATAGCAAAATAGACCACCTCCCTATCCTTTCTGTCGGAGGTATTTTCATAAGGATACCTCTGGCTTTCGCCTGAAGAAGTGGCATCAGTCACTCTCAGCAGGACACTGAGATACATTCCTTGCCCGGAATTTACATTGTCATTAGTATAATCCCATTTGGAATAATCAGAGGGGATGACCATGGCACAGTTATCATCGACGGCATCCTCGGCTTGATTTCCCATTATCGAGATTGCCTTCTCAGCGGAGTTGCCGATGCCGGCTTTATTATTTAAAGAGATTATTTGATCCCCTTTGTGGAAGATATGCTCTACCTTACCTTTACCAAGGGTGGCGGTTTCCCAATGTCCCGCCATACCGGATTCTACGGCTCCATCTTCAGGGAGAAAGTTAAATGTTCCCTCAATTCCGACACCTCCGATGCGGAGACCGGCTATCTCAATGTTGCCGGTTTTATTGGCACCCCAAGCCTTGATTTCGATGCGGCTCAGTTGATGCTGAAAATCGAGTTCGATACCCGAAAACAGGTCTTCCTTCATAGAACCGGTGGCGTAAGCTGTCACAAAGTCCACATGGTCAGTGATATCCTCTGCCACTCTGAATTTTTCCATCTTGTAGTCAATCGTAGCCTCTCCTGTTTCGCCGGGTATGGAATTGTTTGTCAATTTTGTTTCGCCACTCTCAGGCAGGGGGGGATAGAACGCAAAGAAGGTGAGCACATTATCCTCATTACCCGGTTCGGGCCAGAGGCAATCTTCTGAAGATATGGCGCCCTGACCGGCTTCCTTTATTAAAGGCTTGTTGTTGATGTATTCTATTAACTTGCCGTTAGAGTTATCTATCAGACCTTTATCATAAGGATTAAAAGCAGTGAGTTGGAAAGAGGAAAAATTATCCTTAGTAATCACCTGAGAGCGTGTGGTGACGGCCGGAAGCGCTGTGTGGAAGATTATCCTTCTGTCGTTTCCGGCGTTTCCATGGTCAATTACCTCCTCCTGAGAGCAAGAAGATAGCAAAAGTGTGGTTCCAAGAGTTATGTATGTCAGTTTGATAGCATTCATTGCAGATTAAGTTTTTATTTCCTTGGTACCGATACATCGGAGGAGTTTTCGGGCTTTCGCTGCCACTCACTCATCTCAACATTGACAATCACATTATCGCCGATGATAGATTCTCCCGGATGGGTAGGGTCGGTCGGTTCACGGAGTCCTACACCGTTAGAGTAGTTAAGGGTGTATGTGTAGACTGTTCCCGGTTGCCAATTGCCGCTTATCGGCAAAGCAGCCCAGCCGAACTCCTTCACCTCAGCCGCATTGGCAGAGAGATCGTACGGTGTGTTAAAACTCGGATCGGAGAAGTAGCTGCCACCTTGCTTATAGAGACGTGTCTTCACCTCTTTTTTTGTAGCCTTGTCAACCGCCAAGCAAACCACTTCCATATTGTCCGGATTGTTAAGATAGGGATATACCGGATTTCCTAAAGAATTATTCGTGGCATCGGTGACCCTCAATAGTACGCTTAGATAGGAGCCCGGGGGGTTACCGTTTACGCCGGCATTACCGCGATCGTTTTCATAATCCCAGTTAATATTGTTGGCTGGAATGAGCATAGCCGAATTGTCATAGCCCTCACCCTCGCCAATCTTACTACCCATGATAGACACTGCTTTACCGTCTGAGGAGGGAGAATCGGCGCCTCGGTCTAAAGTGATGAGATTATCGCCATTGCTGAAAATATACTCTACACAACCTTTGGAGCCGGACACCCGGAAACCGTCAGCTCCCTCACTGTTGGCATCAGCCGAAGGTATGAAATTAAAGATACCTTCAACTTCCACTCCCCCTATACGCACACCGGCAATCTCTATGTCATAGCTTTCATTGGCACCCCACGCCTTAATCTCTATACGGCTGAGCTGATGCCGGAAATTGAGCTTAATTCCGGTCTCCTCGTTATCCGGGACGTTGCCGGCGACAGTAGCGGTTACGAAGTCAATCTGTTTAGCTATATCTTTGGCAACCTTGAAATTCTCAAGTTTATAATTCAATGCCTCTGCTACGCCTACTTTGACCGGGGTTAATGAAAAGTCAGTTTCGCTGAAATTGCCAAGCTTACGCATATCGGCACAGGAGGGTGTGAACGCTATGAATTTCAATCGGGAATTATCGTCGGGCCACACACAGTCCGGATCGGAAGAGACGTATCTGTTACCCTGCTTGCTGAAGAGCTTATCAACGAAATAGGGAGTGAGCGTGTTTTCCCCTTCGATGAAGCAGCTCACCCGGAAATTATTCAGATTACTGCTATTGATCTCTGAGGCACGTGTAGAGAGTTCGGGTAGGGAGGCACGGAATGTGATCCGCTTGCCGCCACTTTCCGGATTTTCCCTGACTACATCTTCCTGCGAACAGGAGGTGACGGAGAGAAGTGCCCCAAGGGCAAAATAGAATAGTCTTTTCTTTGTCATGTGTATTCAGTCAGTCTGTAAAGTCAAATTTGTTTGAATTTCTCTTAGGAGCGTGTCATCTCTTGGGCACATTTAGATTGGAATCGAAATCTTCCGCCGAGGCGGCCACCCATTCATCTACAACCGCTACGACCCAGGCAATGGGACTATCAACTACTATCGGTTTGCCGGGATCCGGGTCTTGGGGATCGTGGAGACCTATGCCATTCGAATAATCCAATGTATACACATAACTTTTGCCCGCTTCCCAAGCCACGTCGATTGGAATGGCAGCCCAGCCGAAATCCTTTATTTCCTCACCGGCGGCGGGGATGTAGGGCTGTTGCTGCGCCTCATCCTTATAGAATGTATCAGGAGTATCTCCCGGATATAGGCGTGAGATAATCTCTCCGGACTTTGCCACGGCATAATAGATTATTGTCATGTTGTCCGGATTGCCGGGATAGGGATAAACCTTATTGCCGTTAGATATGCCGGTGACCCTCAGCAGTACGCTGAAATACATCTTATCGGTAGAATAGGGGTGTGAGGCAATATTCTTATCTGCACGGCCCTCCCATTTTGCATTGACTGTGGGGATGACCATAGCTGCGCCTGAATTGCCCATTATGGATGCCGCTTTTTCCGGAGCATTGTGGTTGGCGGAATTTATGCAGAATATCTTGTCGCCGGGTTTGGGAGTAGATTCGGATGACATGTTTTCCTCTGCCCGAAAAATGTAGTCTACCTTCTCTTTGACACCATCGGTAGATGTCGCCCAGCCGTTTGTCGATGCGGAATTGGAAGATAGGTCAAACATTCCCTCTACTACCGGATTCCCCAGACGTACGCCTGCAATCTCGAAATTGTAGCTTGGATTGTCGCCCCATGCCTTCAGCTCGATGCGGCTCATCCGGTGTTTAAATTCCAATTCCACACCGTTTGTGAAGTCTTTCCATCTCTCGCCTGAAGCAGAGGCGGTGACAAAATCAAACTGTTTGGAAATGTCGGGATTGACACGTATAGGTCCTAACTTATAGTTTATATCGGCTACTGAGTTGGTGACTTTAGAATTATTCAGCAGATTGAAGTAATCCGATTCATCCCTGTCGGTGGGGGAGGCATTATCTGCCGCCATGACTTTACGTGAAGGTGAAAAAGCGAAGAATTTCAGCACTCCGTCTGTCGCCGGCCAATCACGTGGTCCCTCTGCCGGGGAAGATATGTAAGTGACGTGGGTGGATTTACTGTCGCGAATGAAGGTGGCGTCGTCGAAATAAGGAAGTATGATACCGGCTGCATCTTGCTTAATATCCCCTGTATTAAAGCATGTCACTTGAAATGACCCGAGATTGTCAAGCGTCATATCCATAGCCCGAGTGGATGAGACGTCGGCAAGGGATGTACGGAAGTAAATCTCCCCTTTGGCCCAGTCGTACACCTCCGGCTCTGCCGCCTCCTTTGAACAGGAAGCGGCAGAGAGAAGTGCTCCAAGAGCAAAATATGTCACTCTTATCTTATTCATATACTAAAATTCAGTTGATAACCGGGGCAGTTCAACCTACCCCAAAATGCAACTTTGCCGTGTTGCTTATTCCTTCGGAACAGACGGCTTAAACTCTTGCTCCGTCCAATCAACAACCGAAACAGAGAATTTGATACCATCACCTATGATAGCTGTACCGGGTCGGGGATCTTCGGGATCCTGAACACCTACGCCATCACTGAAGTCGAGAGTATAGACATATTTCTTGCCACGCTCCCAGTTGACACCGACCGGCACGGCTGCCCAGCCGAACTCTACAATCTCATTGTTAGCTCCGACGGCAGAGGTCTTGGAGGGTACGCGGCCGATGATCTTGTTTGAATTTTTATCTTTCTCAAGATATACCACGTTCATGTTGGTGTTGTTACCGTAGGGATAGATCTGCGGGGTGGTCAGCTCTGAACCGGTAGGTTTGAGTGTGACACGGATAAGGATACTGAAATACATATCTCCTTCGCCGTCTGCGCTCCATGCTTTAGGGTTCCTGTCAGGATAGGGATCGTCGGTATTGCCTGTCTGAGCACTATATTTCGGTGCGATCCAGGGATTTTCCTCACCTGTCCATGCCCCGTTCTTTGTGGGAAGCACCATCGCGTTGCCACCTTTACCCATGATAGAGAGGGCTGTTGCAGCTGTTGAGTGTGCCGGGGTAGCTACCACCTGTCCACCGGTAAGGTTGTTATAGGTGCCCATACGGTAAATCTCATCACCAGCTCCATAGATATACTCTACCGGGTAACGCTGAGGATCTTTTGAGATGCCCCACTGTCCACCTTCAGGATTGCTGGCGCTTCCCTGAGCATCACAGAAATTGAAGATGGCACCGCCTGTGTAGGGACGTCCTAACCTTACGCCGGCAATCTCAATGTTGTAATCCTGATTGCCGGAGAATGCGCGGAGCTCGATATTGGAAAGCTGATGACGGAATTTCAGCTCGACACCGATTTTTGATTCATCCTCGGTCGTAGGTGTGGGGGCGGATATATGGGCAGTGATGAAATCCACCTGCTTGGAGATGTCGGATGCCACATAGAAACGTCCGAGCTTAAACCCTTTGTAAAGTTGGACACCGGCGAATGTGGTATTCTCTTGGTTCATCGGGTCGAGAGTCACACCGTCACGACACCAGTTGTAGAACTTGATACCATTTTCGTAATTGCCGAGGAGTGTTTGGTAATTTGAAGCGTCAGGATCAAGCTGAGTCAGCGCGGCATTCTTAATCTCTTCAAGAGAGGGAGCGTAAGCGAAAAATTCAACCTGGCTTGCCTCTTCGCTGCTGGGCCACTTCTGGTTGCTGGTGCTGGCATAGAGGTTAGCACCCATCATATAGAATGGTTCGTCGGTGAAAAGAGCGTTGGGGAGCACTCCGTTGGTAGCCGTGTGGGTGTTGGCAAAAGCGGTCACATAGAATGTAGCCGGATTGGTAGAATAATCGAGGTCCGGATTTACGCGAGTGGTGACGCCGGCACGGAAGGAGATCGGAAAGGCTTCCTGAGTCTGAGGAGCTTTCATCACCTCTTCCTGTGAGCAGGAGGCGAGGATCAGCAAACCCCCTGTCATTGCAGTTAAAGAAAGTCTGTTCATAGATGAATTGTTTTATAGAATTATGTATTATTGTTTTAGCTTTAAATATGACTACATCCGCATTAGGATGAGTGACCCGTATACTGTTATACTTTGAGGTCATAATGGATGGTGTTCCAGCTGTCAATTTCGATGCTTACACCCCCCTGAGCAGGCGGGTCGTCGGGGGGATCCTCCGGCAGCTCAGGCAATTTAAGCCCATATATTTTGATATTGACATTGTGCGGATCCGGAGCCTTGTTCACCTGGTCGGTGACATCGAAGGTGTAGAAGTTGCCTGTCTTATTCTTTAAGGCAACATATAAGCATAACATATGAGGTCTCTCTTCACCGGGGGGTACGCCAAATGTGTAAAATTGGGCATGGAGAGATTTCATTTCATTGTCCGGAGTGAGGGTAAATGTATGCGATACCGCCTCGGAAGAGGGAACCATCCGACCCGGGAAATAACTGCCGGCAAGCGATGAGATGGTGGCATCAATACGTATATCAGCACTTTGGAGGTTTTCGACATCCACAAAATCCACGGAATAATGACACACCAACTCTTCCGGATAGAAAGTGATAGTTTGGGTCAGGGCAGACACGCGGATATTGAGATTGCTCTGCTGCGTGCCATATAGCAGAGAGGGGGTGGCACGTAGAGGCTCCTGCTCTGTGCCGGGAGCGCGTGGTATACTCCGCGTGGATATTCCTTGTCCGGTCAACATTGATGTGTTGTCGGTGAAAATCTCCATTTCGCTATGGGTATGCTGGTTACGCACAATGTGAAGATAAGCATCATCATTGCTATGGCATATGGCAGTATGTTTGCCTCCGTAAGAGCGGATGACGCCACCGTTGCTGTTTTTAAACCAGTAGTTCATCATCTCGTGGCTTTCGGAATAAAGGTAAAGCGCCATAGAGGATGCTTTGGAATCGGGTGCTTTACTCCAGTCGAAAACTATCTCCACATTTTCGGCAATGGTGGTCGGGGCATCATCGTTTAGATCCTTATGGGCACAGCCTTCGGTAAGGAGAAACACGACGCCTGCAAGGAGGGAGAATGACTTAAGATAATTGTGTCTCATTTCTCACCTCCCTTCTTGACATTATGGTTGCCACGGCCTATCAGCCAAATAAGCGACACCTCGGCTTTGGTGGGTCCGAAGTAGTTAAGTCTAAATTCTTTCTCTCGGAAATATTCGTTGTCGAATGGGAAATACTTTATATAGTTGCCGCCCAAATAGCCTAATCCGAGTGAGAAATCTATATTAAGATGCGGACCTATAGGGAGTGAATAGCCATATTCGATGCCGGAATTGATGAGGCAACGGTCCCACAACGTGCCGCCGGGGACACCACCCATATATCCTGTTCCTCCCCATTCGAAGTCGAATGTCAGTACGCCGCCGTAGATGCCGAGGTGATGGCCGGTAAGTGGTTTTGTATGGGCTTTGTTGCCAAACCACCATCTTATCCCGAGATCGCCTCCATATATGCGCCAATAGCGATGGTGTGGATTGCTGTCCCACCAGCTGTACATCCAGTCAGCAAGGATAGAGATGTTTTTACCTAAGTAGAACTCTGCGCCTATGTTCGGTACGGCTGCCAAGTCGTAGAGCATATTGGTGCGGATGTCCATATAGAAAGACTTGGGAGAATCCGGGGCTTTCTCAAAACTGTTCTTGACACGCTGTTGCGGCTCATTAATCATGATTTTCTCCGGCTCATTTATAATGATTTTCTCCGTCTCAGAAATCTCTTCTGCCGGCTCATCGAATGTAGTTGAGTCATTCTGTAAGGCTTCCTCCTCCTCTATGGTTTTCAGTACCAGTTGGGTTATCTCACGGTGGATACGTTTTTCATATTCCACATATAGATATGAATAGCGTAGGGCAGGGAAGAGGTGATGATATAAATAAGAGTATGGCACTCCGTTTCTCATAATTTTGAGTCGATACAACAGATGATTGCTCTCGTGGACGGTGAGCCTTTCGGAAGTGAGGGCTTTCTGCAACAAATCTAACACCTCTGACTGATAGGGTACGGAAGGATCAGCCTCCACTAAGGTGTAGAGCCCTTTCCAATTTCGCCCAAGATATTCGAAATCAGTGATGGATTCAGGCAGGGTTATATGATCTGCAAAATAATCGAATAGGGCGCGGGCTCTTTTTTCGGAGAGCCGGCGGTTAATCTTTTCCGAACCTTCCGGTGAGGCGGAGCCGATCACGCGCAAGGTAGAAACTACAAATGTAGAGTCTTGGCCGGTCAGTTTGCGTATCTGACGCATCAGTGTGTCAATCCGTGATCCGTTGCCATCAAGATTAAGGTCAAGTTTTGAGCTTGATTTGTGGAAATGTATCTCTGCAGAGTCAGCTTTGACTTCCACTACAGTATAATCATGGCTGTTGAGGACTTGCGCGTTCGAGCTGCATACTGCCAAGACGAACGCGACAAACCCTATCAGTCTTCTTAATATACTGATATAAAGCCTATTACCGCCCTCTTGATGGGGGGGGGGTAAACGATGGGTCGGTGTGGCGGTCATAAGGCGTTATCATAGGTTAGTTAAAACAATATATCTAAATATTTAGGTAATAAATGATTAATAGAGTTAAGCATTTACTTAAAGGGAAGTTAAAACTCTACAAGATTTCATCTTAATCTCGCGCAAAATTAGTAGATTAAGGAAAAAAATCAAAATTTTTTCTCTTAAAATTTAGTTATTAACTAAATTTTCTTTTATAGATTAGGATCTAATACTCCTTTTGTAGTATTTAATGTTACTTTTGATATGCCGGCAAAAGAGTTAGCCATAAGCTATGATGAGATTAAACTTTAGGCTTTGGGAACCTTTGGCATCGGGAATACTATATATTAACGAGCGCATAGATGAATTATTTGATAAACATTTAAAGAGTTTTGAAATATGTGAACAATGCTTAGAGCACGTGGTTTATAATATAGGGACCTGTCATATTAACGTAAGAATTATCTAAAAAGTATAATTCCCGGTTAAATTTTTGTGGTCAGAACGTATGTCGGTTTAATCGCAGTGTGTGACATCCTGAAATTTTGAGAAATAAACCCTAAATTTGTGACATATAATTATGGAAAATAAGATTACTGATAAGGAGAAGGCGCAGATAATCATTAATAATATACTTACCCGCACCAGCGACCGTATGTTTGACCCCTCCAAGGAGGTGGACCCGGATGACATACAGACTATTCTTCAGGCAGCTATGGCTGCACCTACGGGTGTTAACCGTCAGCCGTGGCAATTTGTGGTGGTCACCAACCGTGATCTGCTTAAGCAACTGGCTGAAGCATTGCCCTATTGCCGTATGGCTAACGAGGCAGGTGCGGCAATTGTGGTTTGTGGCGACAAAAGCCGTTTCCTTGAGGGTGAGGATGCAGAGTTGTGGGTGCAGGATGTGTCGGCGGCTTCTGAAAATATTCTTTTGGCAGCCCATGCACTCGGCTTGGGTAGCGTGTGGACAGCTCTTTATCCCCATCAGGACCGCATTACAAGCGTCTATGGCATACTGCAGATACCGGCAGACTTCGTGCCGTTTAATGTCATACCCATCGGCTATGTGAAGACAGCCCATACCCCGATTGACAAGTGGAATCCGGCAGCTATCACTTATCGTAGCTGACATGGAATAACGGATAGATTGGAATTTAGAGTATGAAGTTTTTATGTTACAGTAGACAGTAAGCATTATGGAAATATTTTTTTGGTGTCTGACAGCCGTTTTTGGCTTAGGCATATTATTTGTAAGGCATTTCGATATGTCTTCGGTCTTAGGATATGTGCTATGGGGGATCAGTCTTGTGACTTTTGTGTTGTTTGAATATATGCAATTGCGCAGATACCTTGATCCGGCATGGACGGGTGCAGCCGTGGCTGTGTCGGCTCTTATATTGATACGGATCTCTTTCTGGATCACCAAGCCTGTGAAGCATAAGAAAATTGATAAAGAATAGGAGAATGAAGAAAACGTTTTTTGTAGTCGTCGCAGGTCTGCTTTTGGCATCCTGCTCAAAAGATGACGGCAGTGTGAGCATCCAAGTGCCCAAAGACTTCTCGGAGAATACTTTGGTGGTGAGCCATGTAATGCTTGACAATATCTTCACTGCAAAGCAGGCGGATGATGTTGTGGTGAGATATGACACTCTGGAAGTGAAAAATGGTGAGGCAAAAATGAAGCTCGACGCTGCCGGAGCTGCCTGGTATACTATCATTCCTCCTGAAATGGTGCGTGAGCAACCTGAGTTCTATGCAGTGCCCGGTGATAAACTTGAGGTCGTGGTGAAAAGTTTCAATCCTCTCGATTGCGAGATCACGGGCTCGGAGCTGATGGATGATATGACAGCTTATCTTTCGGCTACCCAACCGATTCAACAGGAATATTATGCTATGGTGAACAGCAGTGAGAATGTGACGGAGGAGCAGGCAAAGGTGTTTACCGAACGTTATGACAATGCTGTTAAGGAGTTTGTAGCCCAACATCCGGATAGCCCGGTTGTGCCGGTGGCTATTATGGAACTTAGCGGTGATGACTTCAAGGTTCTATACGACAATATGAGCCCGAAAGCCAAGAAATCCATACTTATGCCTTATGCCGAAGCATATAATAAGGATGTTGAGCAGATGCAGGGTGAGAGAGCGGCTGAAGCGGAACGTAAGGCAGAGGTTGCTTCGGGCACTATCACAGCCCCTAACTTCACACTCCCTGATCTTGACGGAAAGAAGGTGAGTCTTTCAGATTTCCGTGGGAAATGGGTAGTGCTCGATTTCTGGGGGAGCTGGTGTGGCTGGTGTGTCAAGGGTTTCCCGGCGTTGAAAGAGGCATATAAGAAATACGGCGACAAGATTGTAGTGATTGGTATCGACTGCAATGAATCTGAAGCCGAATGGCGTGCCGGGGTGAAGGAACATCAGATTCCGTGGCTTAATCTTTATAATGGTCACGATACCCAACTGTATGCGGACTATAAGATTGAGGGTTTCCCCACAAAAGCTATCATTAATCCGGAAGGTAAGCTTGTAGACCTTACTACCGGCGAGGATCCCTCATTCTATACACGCTTGGCATCGTTTGTCAAGTGAGGTGAAAATTTCTTGATATTGATTGCAATGAACCTTATCTGCCACTGAGGTGATTTTACCTGAAGTCATAGTGGCTTAAATTCGATAGTAATAGCTTTGTTAGAAATATTAGCAACCTGATTCCTCATTTTGAGGGATTAGGTTGCTTTTTCTTCTACCTACATCTCTGTTTTGACTCAATAAGATTGTAATTTTTATGTCTGATTTCTCATTTTAAGGCGTTGGGGCGTTATTTTTTTGCCGGCACCTGATTTTTTTGTATTTTTGCAAAATGAAACGAATTCTATCTCAAATAGCGCTCCCTATAGTTTTCATTATCTTCGCCTTTTGGATTTTGGCAATTAAGAATGGTTATATGCTCCGGTGGCTTGACGAAATGTCGCTTTTCGAACCGGGAATGGAGGGGCTACGTCAATATCTGCTTTATCCCGGTGGAATTTTCCGATTTGCCGGCACATTCCTTACCCAACTCTTATATTATCCTGCCCTCGGTGCGGGGGTCTTGGTGTTGATATGGCTTCTATGCGGGTGGCTGACTAAGATAGCGTTCCGATTCACCGGCTGCACAATGCCTCTATGCTATCTTATACCTTTTTGCCTTTTAGTGTCTATCCTTCAGCTTGATGAGGCGGCACTATCATTTGAATCGCAAGGCTATGTGTTTTATAACACTTTAGGTTTCACTTTCTCTTTGGCTGCTTACTGCCTTTTCTCCGCTTTGCATTGCAATGTATATGCGCAAGGTGCCGTAACCATACTTTTGCCTTTACTCTACCCCTTTGCCGGATTCTTTGCGTTGCTTCCTGCGATTATGTGTATCATTAGCCTATGTATGAAGACGAAAGGTAATAAACAGATAGCGTCATTTGTAATGAGCGGCATCTCTCTTCTGCTCGTGGTAGTTACGCCTCTTCTGTATTACCGTTATTTTACCGGTACAACCATCGACAATGATTACCTTTACCTTAAAGGACTTCCGGAGTTGACCATGAATGATTATGATTGGTATCTCTGGCGTCCGTTTGCAGTGGCAGCTGTAATTTTCCTTCTTTTGGTGTTTCTTCCGGCATTTGTCGATGTTAAGAAACTCAATTCCTCAAAAGTTATGAAATGGGGTGGGATAGGCTTATTTTGCCTGGGGATATTGTTCAGCGTCAGCGCCGACGGAAAGAAGAGCGAACAATACCGTGCCACGGTTCTTATGCTTAACGCTATAGAGGATAGGGAATGGAATAAGGTTAGCCATATTATGTCGCTTACTAAGGAATCTCCCAACTATACGATGTGTGTTCTCGATAACCTTGCACGTGCATATTGTGGAC
Source organism: uncultured Porphyromonadaceae bacterium (assembly GCA_947177145.1). GTDB lineage: Bacteria > Bacteroidota > Bacteroidia > Bacteroidales > Muribaculaceae > Lepagella. Next base: position 3,219 of record CAMWTL010000028.1, on the reverse strand, counting down.
GCGAACGGAAGAGCATTGGAAATATGACCACTGTCTCCTCCGATTTCAGACACAATGAGGATTTTACCATTACCGCCTTTGTGAATGTGTCCGTGAATCACAACATGGGTCGCTTTAACCAGTCTCACCGTTGGGCTACGGAGCAAAACGTACAGTACGGCAATCGGGCATATTTTATCAAGTATATTGTCCGCAATGCTATAATGAACGGGGATATGGAGTTTGCCAAGAAATTCAACCGTCTTCTTATGCGGACGATGTTCCATCGCCAATGGGCTGAGACTATGAACAAGTATATTGAAAATCCTGCGCTTGTATCGACTCTTCCGGATTATGATTTCCTGATGTCTTTGCGCACAGAAGAGATAATGAGAGGAGAGTAGATATTAGGGGGATATTAATGGCCTTAAAAGAATAATGCAATTTTAAAGTAACTTAGCAATGACACGATTTTTTCTGTTTATTATAGCCGCTTACTGTTTATTAGGCTGTAACCGGGTCAGTGTTCCCACTGACGGAGTAGAGGATATACCTGACACTCCAAGGATATACCCCGACTACACAGCCTTGGTGATTCCACCTAATATAGCTCCTCTTAATTTTGATATAATGATACCGGGGGAGGAATATGTGTCGAGGGTCTCTTCCCCAACGGGTAAGGAGATTGTAGTTGGTGGCAAGACCGTGCAATGGGATTTAAAGGAGTGGCAAGAACTTCTTGATGAGTCGAAAGGGAAAGATATTGTATTTGAAATTTTTGTGAAAGACAAGTCCGGCAGATGGGAGAGGTATCGTTTCACAAATAGGGTGGCTGATGAGGAGATTGACCGTTATGTGAGCTACCGCTTGATTGAGCCTCTCTACACTCAGTATAGGGCACTCTCCATATGTCAGCGAGACTTGTCTTCTTGGGATGAGGATCTTGTGTTTAATAATGCCACCCACACCACTCAGGGTAGGCAGTTCTGCCTTAACTGTCACGTTCCCCGTAATAATTATAGCGACGGTGCTTCCCAGATTCACGTGCGCCACTACAATGGCGGCACTCTCATTATGGCAGGCGATTCCATTAAGAAGGTAAATATGAAGAGCGACAGCACCCTCACATCAGGTGTCTATACTGCATGGCACCCTTCGCTCGACCTTATTGCCTATTCTACCAATGAGACCCGACAGATGTTTTTCTCGTTTACTGACACTCGTCCGGAGGTGTTTGACCTGCGTTCCGATATAATTCTCTATGACATCAAGGAGCAGACAATGAAGAATGTGGCAAACGATTCGAATCTTCTTGAGACGTATCCTGCTTGGCATCCCGACGGAAACTCGCTTTATTATGCTGCAGCCCGTTATCCGGAGGGAGTAACTCCTGAAACGGAGAAAAATCACTATAGGGATATGCGCTATGATATACTCCGACGCAGATTCGACCCTGAAACCAAGACCTTCTCCGAACCGGACACGGTAGTAAACGCCTCTGCGCAACAGCAAAGTGCCCTGCATCCGCGAATCTCACCTGATGGAAAGTGGCTTCTATATTGCAAGGCTCCTTTTGGCACATTTCATTTGCCTCATAAGGAGAGCGACCTATTTGTGACCGATCTTGAAACCGGCGAGGAGCGACCTCTCTCCAATGCTAACAGTGGGCAGTCGGAAAGCTACCACTCGTGGTCGTCAAATTCAAGATGGATTATCTTCAGTTCCCGGCGAGAGGATGGTCAGTTTACCCATCCATATATCGCTTATGTGGATAAGGATGGTGTCGACTCCAAGGCTTTCATTATGCCTCAGAAGGAGCCAGCCCATTATACTAACCTGATGAAATCTTACAACGTGCCGGAATTTTTCGTCGCTCCTTTCAGGTTCTCGCGTTCTGAGATAACCAAGGCTCTCGAAGGCGACGCTATCCCGGTGCAGTTCAGACCATAGTTACCAATAAATTGCCAATATTTTCGATTTGGAGAACAACAGGTTGCTATCGTAAATAAGTAATTTCAAATTTTCACAAAATAATTTGAAATTATGTGTAAAAAAAAGTGTAACTTTGCAAGTTGAATGATTGAGAATATCTGTCTTGAATTAGATTGATGTGTAAATAACTAAGTTATAATATTTTAAAATTAACCTTTATGATTAAACAATTACTTTTATCTGCAGCGGTGGCAACGATGACTGTCAGTGCCACTGCGCAAACCAATTTGCCTTTGGTGGCAGAAGCCGTTGAGGGAGTGTCCTCAGAGTTGCAGGAAGCTAACCAGGCTGCCTACGATAAGGTTATGGCTTCCATCAACGCTGTCGAGGCACAGTATGAGGAGGCTAAGGTGGCTATAAAGGCGGTTAATCCTGACTTCGACATGGCTGACTGGGAAGAAATAGCCGAGCAGATTGCAGACGCAAAGAAGGGTGCTGAGACGGCACTTGCAAACGCAAATGAGGACGGTGAGGAGTTCAGCTTCGTGTTCAGCACCGAGGATCTCGAGGCTTATATCACCGAGATGAAGAAAGCCGGTTTTGCACCTGCTAATCAGACTGCTTACGACAAGGTAGTAGCTGAAATAAACGCTGTATTGGCACAGTATGATGAGGCTAAAGAGGCTGTCAAAGAGGTTAATCCCGACTTCGACATGGCTGAGTGGGAAGAGATCATCGGCGGTCAGCTTGCACAGGTGAAGAACGGTGCTGAACAGGCACTTGCTGCAGCGAATGAGGATGGCGAGCTTTACAGCTTCCCATTTGATGCCGAAGAATACGAAGGCATGATTATCGAGATGAAGAAGGCTGCTTACGAGGCTCACAACACACTTGCCTATGACAAGGTGGCTGCTGAGATAGCTGCTGTCGAGACTAAACTTGATGCTGCCATTGTAGCACTCGAGGAGGAATATCCCGGCATCGACCTCGCTGAATGGAAAGAGATCATCGGCGGCCAGCTCGCAGAGGCTAAGAAGGGTGCTGAACAGGCACTTGCCGCAGCTACCGATAGTGGTGAGCTGTTCAACTTCCCGTTCAGTGCCGATGAGTACGAGGGCATGATCGCAGAGATGCAGAAGCAGGTTCCCAATCAGGCTGCTTATGACAAGGTCATGGCTTCCATCAAGGCTGTCGAGGCAGACTATGAAGAGGCTAAGGAGGCTGTCAAGGAGGTAAATCCCGACTTCGACCTCGCTGAGTGGGAAGAGATCATCAACACTCAGATTGCACAGGCTAAGGAAGGTGCTG
>CAMWTL010000027.1 GCA_947177145.1 uncultured Porphyromonadaceae bacterium | reverse complement strand
GGCTCGAAGTTCTTCTTGATGGCAAGCCATACAAAGAAGCAGCCTACAGCCAGCATCACGAGATTTTCCCATTCGCAATTGTAGAAGCCGGTGAACTGCCAGAACGTTTCGATCGTCTGGCGCATGAATTCACCGAATGAGAATGTGGATTGAGCTAAAATCATGATTCAACGGATAAGCTTCAGAGTTGATTATTCCAGAATCATGATAGCGCCGTCCTGAGGAATGGCATCACCGACACTTGCGACGATTTTCTTGACAACACCGCCCTTTGTGGCATGGATGTCGTTTTCCATCTTCATGGCCTCAAGCACACATACAGTGTCGCCGGGTTTCACAGTATCGCCTACCTTTACGCTCAAGCTCATGAGAGTGCCGGGCAGCGGAGCGGTGACTGTGAAAGCGGGTCCGGATTCCATAGCGGGTTTGGCAATGACCTTCTCGCCTGTCTCAGTACGGGGTGCCTTCTCAGGACCTTTCACACGCTGTGAGACGGTGGTCTTGGTGGTGGGAGCCTTGTCAAGCTCAACGTCGTAGGGTACGCCGTTGACCTCTACATGGACCTTGTTGTCGTTAACGTCGCCAACTTTCACTGTGAATTTGGTGCCGTTGATTTTATACTTATATTCCTTCAATTTCATGATAAAGGGGATCTTTTAATAATAAGGTTAGAGAGATGCCTGCCCGGGAGTGTTGCGACGATGCTCGGGCATCTGGCGGAGATTGTAGATTTTGGAGCTCCAGGGAGAATAAGCCTTCTGAAGTTTGCGGATTGTAAGGATGGTTTCTTCCATATCGTGGCCTTCACCGAAGTGCTCGGCGAGGGCTGCTGCTATGGCGGCAATCACATCGCCTGAGTCTATTTCGTGGTGTTCCTCAGCATCGGGGTGTGCAGAAATCGACTTAGTCTCACGCTTATTGCGGGTAATCAATGCCTGAGAGATTTTGCCGAATCCGAGGAAAAGGAGTGAAAGCACCACGAGAGCGGCAATCACAATACACATTGCAATGATGGTGATAGCACCACCCCAGGAGTCGTTGACAGCAGCGTTATGTGCTTTCTCAGCCTGGGTCATCTTACGGGCAATAGGGCTCTCCTGCACATAATCCACCTCCTCACTGGGGGTGGGATCGACAATCACATCGGTCTGCTGGCCGGAGGTGCCGACTACTACCGTTGTGGGCTCGAATTCCTGACCCATCGCCGGCAGGGCTGTGAAGCCGGTGCCGGTGATGGCAAGACATAGAGCCGCTGCCAGAAAATATTTCTTCATCATATTATGCATGACAGTGGAATCGATGAGAGTTTATAATGGAATATTGCCGTGTTTCTTCGGAGGATTCTGAAGCTTCTTGGTGGCAAGCATTTGCAGGGCGCGGATAATACGGAAACGTGTGTTACGAGGCTCGATCACATCGTCGATATATCCGTACTTGGCAGCCTGGTAGGGGTTGGCAAATAGCTTGCTGTATTCCTCTTCCTTCTCTTTCTTGAAAGCAACGGGGTCGGCAGCTGTCTTCGCTTCCTTGGCGTAAAGCACGTTTACTGCTCCCTCGGCACCCATAACTGCAATCTCGGCTGATGGCCAAGCGTAGTTGATGTCACCGCGAAGCTGCTTACAGCTCATCACGATGTGTGAGCCACCGTAGCTCTTGCGGAGTGTAACAGTCACTTTGGGCACTGTAGCCTCGCCGTAGGCGTAGAGAAGCTTCGCACCGTGAAGGATGACTCCGTTATACTCCTGACCTGTGCCGGGAAGGAAGCCCGGAACGTCAACGAGAGTTACCAAAGGAATATTGAAGGCGTCGCAGAAGCGCACGAAGCGGGCAGCCTTGCGGGATGCGTTGGAGTCGAGTACACCTGCAAGCACCTTTGGCTGGTTAGCCACAACGCCTACAGCCTGGCCGTTGAAGCGGGCGAAGCCGATGATGATATTCTTGGCATAGTCGCGCTGAACCTCAAGGAATTCACCGTTGTCGATGATAGCGCCGATCACGTCGTACATATCGTAGCTCTGCTTTGCGCTCTCAGGAATAATCTCGTTGAGCTGGTCTTCAAGACGGTCGATGGGATCGTTGCAAGCTACGAGGGGAGTCTCCTCAAGGTTGTTCTGTGGAATATAGCTGATAAGCTTGCGGATTACCTGGAGAGCCTCTTCACCGTTCTCGGTGGCAAAATGGGTGACACCGCTCTTGGATGCGTGTACGGATGCGCCGCCGAGCTGCTCCTGGGTCACATCTTCACCTGTAACAGTCTTAACAACTGCAGGGCCGGTAAGGAACATGTATGATATACCCTTCGCCATGATGGTGAAGTCGGTGAGAGCGGGGCTATAAACCGCACCACCGGCACACGGACCGAGGATGGCTGAAATCTGGGGCACTACACCGGAAGCAAGGATGTTACGCTGGAAAATCTCAGAATAGCCTGCGAGAGCGTTGATACCCTCTTGGATACGTGCGCCGCCCGAGTCGTTAAGACCGATAACCGGGGCACCCATCTTCATGGCGAGATCCATAATCTTACAGATTTTCTGCGCCATGGTCTCAGAGAGCGATCCGGCATTTACGGTGAAGTCTTGTGCGAAGACATATACGAGACGGCCCTCAATAGTGCCGAATCCGGTTACTACGCCGTCGCCAAGTGTGTGCTTCTTGTCCTGGCCGAAGTTTGTGCAACGGTGAGTGACAAACATGTCGAGCTCTTCGAAGCTTCCTTCGTCGAGAAGCTGTGCGATACGCTCACGTGCAGTGTACTTGCCTTTAGCGTGCTGCTTGTCGATAGCTTTCTCGCCGCCACCGAGTCTTGCCTCGGTGCGTTTTTCGATGAGCTCCTGAATCTTTTCTTGCTGTTTGCTCATATTAGTTTGATAAAGTTTATGGTTTCGCCAACTTATTTATTTGCGGGATCTTCGCAAAGCTCGGTGAGCACAGCCTCGGTTGATTTCGGGTGGAGGAAGGCGATCTGAAGACCGTCGGCACCGGCTCTTGGAGCCTTGTCGATAACTTTCACACCTTTTTCCTCAACTTCAGCAAGCGCGTTTGCTACGCCGTCTTCCACTGCGAATGCCATATGGTGCATGCCGCCGCGGCCACCATTCTTCTCGATGAACTTGGCGATTGTGCTGTCGGGAGAAGTGGCTTCAAGGAGTTCGATCTTAGTGTCGCCAACTTTGAAGAAAGCAGTTGTCACTTTCTGGTCGGCTACAACTTCCTGCTTGTAACATTTGAGGCCGAGGACGTTCTCGTAGTATTCGATGGCCTTTGCAAGATCGGGCACTGCGATGCCGATATGCTCGATATGAGAAATTTTCATGTCGTGTAAGAAATTTATGGTTTTGTTTAATTTTATTGTCGAATACCTTTATCGGCAATTTTGTGCAAAAGTAGCAAATATTCTTTATCCAATCAAGAAAAAAGGAAAATAATAAAAAAATGAATGTCTACCCATAAGTTATTATCGGTTTCTTATGGCTATTTATAAAAAAATCCCGATATTTGCAAAAAAATTTATCCTGACTTATAATTATGGAGATTACACCTCAGGGTCTCGCGGCCCTAACGGGAGGAACGGTGGTGGGAGACGAAGCTGCCGTCATAACCGGATTCGCGAAGATAGAGGAAGCCAAGAAAGGCGACCTCAGTTTCATCGCGAATCCTAAATACGCGCATTATATTCACACCACGAAAGCCACAGCAGTGCTTGTGGGCAAGGATTTCGATCCCCAGGGAGAATGTAACGCCACACTTATAAAGGTGGATGATCCCTATGCTACTTTGGCAGAGCTGCTGAGGATGGTGGAGTCGATGAAGCCTCAGCCTGTGGGCATTGAGAATCCCGTATATGTGGCTGAGGGTGTTGAGATTCCGGAAAACTGCTATATAGGGGCGTTTGCCTATATCGGGAAGGGGGCGCGTCTTGGGAATAACGTCAAGATCTATCCCCAAGCCTATGTAGGTGAGGGCGTGGTGATTGGCGATGACACTGTGATACGCGCCGGCGTGAAAATATACGAAGGTTGCCATATAGGAGCACGCTGTATCATCCACTCCGGAGCGGTGATAGGGGCTGACGGTTTCGGTTTTGCTCCCAATAACGGGCATTTCGAGAAGATTCCGCAGACGGGCATTGTGGTGATAGCCGACGATGTTGAGATCGGAGCCAATACGACCGTTGACCGTGCGACTTTCGGGCAGACTTCCATAGGGAGGGGCACGAAGCTTGACAATCTGATCCAGGTGGCTCATAATGTGACGATAGGGGAGGATAATGTATTCGCATCTCAGACGGGTATCGCCGGGTCGGTGCATATCGGCAATGGCAATATGATAGCCGGACAGTGCGGATTTGCCGGGCATATCACTGTAGGCGACTATAATGAAATAGGTGCCCAGTCGGGCATACCGAAAAGTGTAGGCAGCCGCCAGCGTCTGATGGGCTATCCCGCAGTGGATGCGCGACAGTTTGCCAAAAACCAGGTCTACATCAAGAACCTCGGCAAACTTTTCACAGAATTTAACACCATCAAGAAATGAAACAACTGACTCTTAAGGCTCCGTTTTCGCTCAGCGGAAAGGGGCTCCACTCCGGAATGAACATCACAGCAACGTTCAATCCGGCTCCCGACAACTACGGATATAAGTTTAAGCGGATTGACCTTGAAGGTCAGCCTGTGGTGGATGCACTCGCTGAAAATGTGGTGGACACCACACGAGGCACTGTGATAGGTAAAAACGATGTCAAGATCAGCACCATAGAACACGCTATGGCAGCTCTCTATGCGGCGGGAGTTGACAATTGCCTTATCGAGGTGAACGGTCCCGAGATGCCGATACTTGACGGCAGTGCTATCGAGTATGTGAAAAAACTTGATGAGGTAGGTCTTGTAGAGCAGAAAGCTGACAAGGATTTCTATGTAATTAAGGAGAAGATGCGTTTCAAGGATGAGGAGACCGGCTCAACAGTCACTATCTATCCTGACGACCACTTCAGCGTGGAGGTGATGGTGGAGTATAATTCAAAGGTGCTTCCCAACCAGTTTGCCATGATTGACGACATCGCCGATTTCAGCCAGGAGGTTGCAAGTGCTCGTACATTTGTGTTTGTGCGCGAGATAGAGCAGCTTTTGAACTACGGACTGATTAAAGGTGGTGATCTTGAGAATGCCATAGTTATTTATGACGAGCCTATCGAACAGTCTAAGATAGATGAGATCTGTGACCTCGTGGGAGTGGAGCATATGCATCTTTCTCATCTCGGCTATATAAATCCTACACCTTTGAAATGGGATAACGAGCCGGCACGTCACAAACTTATGGATGTGATAGGCGATATTGCCCTTATCGGCCGTCCTTTGAAGGGTCGTGTGGTGGCGGTTCGTCCGGGTCATAGCATCAATAATAAGTTTACACGTATGGTGCGCAAGCAGGTGAGACATACAGAGATTCAATCACCTTACTATAACCCCAATATCGAGCCGGTGATTGACATCAACGGTATCCGTAAGCTTCTTCCGCATCGCTATCCTTTCCTCCTTATAGACAAGATTATCGAGATAGATAAGCAGCATTGTGTAGCGGTCAAGAATGTGACAGTGAATGAGCCTTTCTTCACCGGCCACTTCCCCTCTGAGCCGGTTATGCCCGGTGTGCTCCAGGTGGAGGCAATGGCACAGGCTGCCGGTGTGCTTGTGTTGAATTATCTTGAAGAGCCGGAGAAGTACAGCACATATTTCCTTAAGATAGATAATGTTAAATTCCGTCATAAAGTGGTGCCGGGTGCGACTTTGCTTTTGAATGTCAGCCTTATGACGGAGATACGTCGCGGTTGTGCCGTGGTAAAGGGCTATGCATTCGTGGGCGACAAGATTGCGTGTGAAGCTGAGTTTATGGCTCAGATAATCAAAAACAAATAACCTCTCCTCCGGAACAAATTATGAGCAATATGTTTTACGTCCACCCGGACGCAAAAATCGGGAATAATGTCAACATTGGCAATTTCACCAACATATATGATGACGTTGAGATTGGCGATAATTGTGAGATTGCAGGGAATGTGACCATTTATCCCGGCGCACGCATCGGATCGGGCGTTAAGATTTTCCCCGGGGCAGTCATTTCGGCTATTCCTCAGGATCTCAAGTTTAAGGGAGAGACTACGTATGCCTACATAGGCGACGGCACGACTTTACGTGAATGTGTCACTGTTAACCGTGGCACAGCTTCAAAGGGCAAGACCGTAGTAGGTGAGAACTGCCTTATAATGGCTTATAACCACGTAGCACACGACTGCAAGATTGGTAATAGGGTTATAATGTCGAATGCCTGTCAGCTTGCCGGTGAAGTTATTGTAGATGATTTCGCGGTGATAGGAGGTGGCAGCCTTGTGCATCAGTTCTGCCGTTTGGGCAGGAATATTATGTTGCAGGGCGGGGCTTTGGTAAATAAGGATATTCCTCCCTATGTCAAGGCAGCCCGTGAACCGATATCTTATGTTGGACTTAATTCTGTGGGTCTGCACCGCAACGGTTTCAGCAATGAAGATATTCAGGCGATTGCCGAGATTTACCGTGTGCTTTATCTTAGCGACCTTAACGTTACGAATGCGGTGCGCCTTATTGAGCAGACGCTTCCGCAGTCGAAGTATCGTGATGAGATAGTTAATTTTGTGGTGAATTCGGAACGCGGTATAATCAGATCAGCAATTTGAGTGTAAGCCACTTGAAATAGAGGTGGATGCAAGATGTGTTGCAATGCACATTTTGCATCCACCGTTTTTTTGCTCATAAAAAAGAAGGGTCGGCTTTGAAGACCGACCCAATATTCAGATGTGGATATGTGTAATATCTTGAAGTGAAAATCTGACGTACAGATTCGTAGGAATATGTTAGACTTATATGCCTTGTTGACAGAAGACTCCTTATTTGAGTGCAGCTTGAACTGCATCGTTAGGCACCATTTCCTCTTTGAAGACATAAGCGCCTGTCTTAGGAGATTTCTCCATCTTGATTACTTTGCTGAATGTGCGGCCTTCACCTTTCTGAAGAGACGCGACGGTTTTTTTTGCCATAGTTCAGTGCTTATTTAATTTCTTTGTGGATGGTCATTCTTTTCAGGATGGGGTTGTATTTCTTCAACTCCATGCGGCCTGTGGTGTTCTTGCGGTTCTTGGTAGTGATGTATCTTGACGTACCGGGCATACCGCTGGCTTTGTGTTCGGTACACTCAAGGATAACCTGCACTCTATTGCCTTTAGCTTTCTTTGCCATAGTTTAGAAATTCTTGAATTGAATTAAAGAGAAATGATTTTGATGTCCTTGAAGTCGAGATTACCTTCTTTCTCGGCTTTTTTAAGAGCAGCGTTCAAGCCGATCTTGTTGATAGTGCGGAGAGCGTGAGCCGAAACGGTAAGCTCAATCCACATATCCTGTTCAACCCAATAGAATTTCTTTTTGTGGAGGTTGACATTGAATTTGCGTTTGGTGCGACGCTTTGAGTGGGAAACATTGTTGCCCACTGATGGTTTTTTGCCTGAAATCTGACAAACTTTTGACATGGCTGTTATTTCTTAATTTAATAAAAAATCTTAAGGTCTATGGCCGCCATCTCAGTTCTCATATCACCGCCAGGCGCATCAAATTGGCAGTTTTAAAGGATGTGCCACAAACCGAGTGCAAAATTAGTAATTTTCTGCCAATCTTGCAAATAAATTTTTAATAAAATTCTCTATGAGCCTTAATCGTCGTTGACATCCTCCTGCATCACGTAGTTGTTACGCAGAAGGTTGATGAGCATAACCATACCGTGGTTGGTGGCGCTTTCTATCACTGTGTTGCGGTCGCCGGAGAAGTGCAGACATTCGCTCACCACCTGATCGCCATACTTTACGGCTATCCAGACAGTGCCCACCGGTTTATATTTCGTGCCGCCGTCAGGGCCCGCTATGCCCGTGGTGGCGATGGCACAGTTGGTGCGCATAAGCTTGGCTGCACCCTTTGCCATTGCTTCCGCCACTTCGCGGCTCACGGCACCGTGGCTTGATATGTCGCTTCGCGGCACTCCGAGCACATCCGCTTTCACATCGTTGGAATAGCTGACCACGCTGCCTAAGAAATAGGCTGACGACCCGGGCACCTGTACGATGCGGTGAGCGATGTTGCCGCCGGTGCAGCTTTCAGCGCAAGCCACGGTGAGTTCTCTTTCGTGAAGCAGTTCACCAAGCACCTGAGCCACACTCTTATCTTCAGTGGCAACCACCTCTTCCGAGAAGATGCGGTTTAGATTCTGGTGATAACGGTTCATTTTGAAGCGCAGAAGCTCGATGCCCGATTCCACGCCGGTGAGTGTGATTCGCGTAACCAGATTGTCTGAGTCGATAGATATCTTCACAAACTCGGGGAGCTGCGACTCAAAATGCTTCATCACTTTGGAGAGCTCGTGTCTGGTGTAGCCATAGATGACGGTATGACGTGTCTCGGTGTGTATCTGAGGAGCGTCATGCCGCGATTCCTTGCTATTTGTATCTTGAGTTGCCATTGTCAAATTATTTATTAGATCAGACAGTCACCCTCGAATAAGGGGGAAGTGAGAGATCACAGAATTGTTTTTGGAGATATTTGAAATAACCGGCAGCCGCTACCATGGCAGCGTTGTCGGTGGTAAATGCACGTTCCGGAATCCACGCTTTTACGCCTCTTTCCTTACAGAACCTTGCCACAGCCTCGCGTACGCCGGAATTTGCCGACACGCCTCCACCTATTGCTACGTGGGAGACCGGATATTGCGAGAGTGCCTTCCCAAGCTTATCGAGGAGTATCTTAATGATGGTATACTGTAAAGAGGCTGCGAGGTCAGCTTTGTTTTTCTCGATGAAATCGGGATGTGCCTTCAATCCGTCACGCACGGTATATAAAAAGGAGGTCTTTAAGCCGCTGAAGGAATAGTCAAGACCTTCGATGTGGGGACGGCTGAAGCGGAAAGCCTTCGGATTGCCCTCGGCTGCGAGTCGGTCGATATGTGGACCCCCGGGATATGGCAGACCTAATACCTTGGCACATTTGTCGAATGCCTCGCCTGCCGCGTCATCTATGGTTTTACCGACTATCTCCATCTCATAGGGACTTTTTGCCACCACAATCTGGGAATTGCCACCTGAGATAAGGAGACACATAAAGGGAAATTCCGGCACTTCATCCTCCCGGGTCTTCTGCACGAAATGAGAAAGTACATGCGCGTGGAGGTGGTTGACGTCTACAAGGGGAATGTCAAGCCCTATAGCCATACCTTTGGCGAAGGAGGTGCCCACGAGAAGTGAACCTAATAGTCCGGGACCTCGTGTGAAGGCTATTGCAGAAAGGTCTTTCTTGTCGACTCCCGCCTGCCTCAAAGCTTCGCTCACCACAGGCACGATGTTCTGCTGGTGAGCACGTGATGCAAGTTCAGGCACGACACCTCCGTATGCCTCGTGTACCTTCTGGCTTGCTATGACGTTGCTCAGGAGGATGCCGTCGGATATGACGGCAGCTGAAGTGTCGTCGCACGATGATTCTATGCCGAGTATGACTACGCTCATTTTCTTTTTAGGGAATTATTTCAATTACAAAGTTAGGTTTTTTAGTTGAAATGTCAAAAAAGTTTATCTATTTTTCGGGAGGAACATTCGTTTTTAATAACTGAACTCAGACTGATTTATTTTCTGTGGTTATCAAGAAATGGGTCGGTATTGGCAGAATATGGTGAAATTTGATTAATTTTGCACTTTGATTGGTTTTCCTGAACCGACATTCTTGAGATGAAGTTTATTCGGACGATATATAAAGTTATAAGGGGCATACTCTTCACAGCCATTATCTTTGTGGCTGTGGTGTACCTTGCGCTTTATGTGCTGTTGTCGGTGCCGGCATTTCAGGATAAGGTTAAGGACGTGGCACAGAAAGAGGCATCCAAGTTCCTGGCAAGCGACGTGCGCATAGGTAACGTGATCATAAAGCCCTTCAACGAGGTTGTGGTAAAGGAGCTTGAGGTATTTGACCGGTCGGGGTACAGGTGTCTTGCCGTTGAGACAGTGGGTGCCGGGATCAGTCTGTGGACACTGTTGAAGGATGGAACAATAGAATTGACCTACGGTGAGATAATCGGTCTGGATGCACGCATATCGCAGTCGGCACCTGACGCTCCTCTCAACATTGCCTTTATAATAGATGCTTTTAAGCCTAAAGAGAAGAATAAGCCTCCCACTAAATTTGACTTAAATCTGCGCAATGTGGTGATTCGGCGCAGTGCGGTGGCATACGACCGTGAGTGGATGCCGCGAACTGACAGGTTGGGGAAGACAGACTTTAACCATATGCGCCTATGGGATGTGAAAGCTGACCTTAATCTCCCGCGTCTTACCAATGACGACTTCACAATAGATATGCGTCGTCTGTCATTCAAGCTATCCGGAGGACTTGATGTGGAAAAGCTGTCCTTACGTACCCATATCACGCCTGATTCTCTCAGCATAGTAAATCTGACCTTGAAATTGCCCTCTACTGAGCTGCGTCCCTCTGATATATATCTGAAGTATGACGGCTTTGGCAATATCGGCAAGGCTTTGTCGGAGGGTAGTCATCGACTTGCGATAGAGGATAATCCCGTTTCGATGGCTGATTTCAGTTGGCTTTTACCTGACCTTGCACGCTATCCCCAGCCTTTGACACTTAATCTCGATGTCAGGGGAAATCTCAACACTGTGGAGATGGCTATGCTCGGGTTGGAGACGGAAGACAACACACTTTCTTTGTTTGTAAGGGGTGAGGCTGAAAATCTGAAGGAAAAGGAGCATCTCTCCGTTATGGCTGAGGATGTGAAGATAAAATTGTCAAAAGATTTAGTGGCAGATGTAGTTGACAGGTTGCCGGGAGTTAGCGCGAAGGTGCGTAATATAATAGATAAGGTCGGCACCATCGACTTGTCAGCTACAGGGAAAGGTGTTCCGTATAGGGGAGATATAAATGCTGATTGCCGTCTGTCAACCTCCTGTGGCGATGTGCTTTTGTCGGCAAATGCGGTTGGGCTTAAAGGGGGTAGGGGAAATATCTATACCGAGGTAACTATTGAGGATTTGGCATTGGGTGCCCTTACTGGAGATACGAGAGTAGGGAATGTGACAGGGGATGTGATATTTGACGGATCGCTTCTTGGCAAGGATATTGAAGGAGACCTGTCGGTGGTTCTGGAGGAGGTAGGTTACAGGGGTTATACCCTGACAGATATTAATGCCCATGCCTCGAAAGAGGGTAAAGAGGTAAAGTTGAATCTAAGCTCCGACAATATTATGGCAGACCTTGTATTGGATGCCGATGTGAATATGGATGGTGAGGAGTCGTGGGCTTCCCTCCATAGCGATGTAAGATCGTTTAACCCGGATGTGGTGACAGCCTTGCCGGAGAAATACAGGGGCTATACATTGTCAGGACGTATAGATGCCGATTTGGCAGGGAATTCGCTTGACAATGTATTAGGAGATCTCCGACTTAATGATATGAGTTTCCGGCATCCCCAGAAAAAGAGTCTGATGCTTGATCATCTTTTGGTGAAATGTGACAAAGACAGTATTGGTAGGATGATTAGTCTGAGAAGCGACTGGCTTACAGGAGACGTTAAAGGTGATTTCAAGATGAAGGAATTGGTTGCCGAGTCTAAGCATATGTTGTCAAGGGTTTTGCCTTGTCTCGTAAAGTCGCCTGAAGGGGCTGAGAATCTCAATTCCGATATCAGCTTTGACTTCACGTTGGCTGCGGACAATACTCTTCCGGAGTTTTTCAATCTGCCTTTCAGGATGCTTGTGCCGGTGCCGGTGAGCGGTGCAATAGATGCCACGAGCAACACAGCCACTCTGCACGTGGACGTTCCTTATCTCCAGCAGGGTAAGAATAAGCTCCTGCGGTCAACGCACCTTAACGCCGCAATAGATGCCGAGTCGGGTACCCTTAACCTGACAGCCGGTTCCATAATGCCTGTGAAGAGGGGTGAACTTAAGGTTGATTTGCAGGTGTTCGGTCAAGACAACAACGTGTTTACCGATGTGGCGTGGGGTATGCCGGATAACAGGTCGTTTGACGGTAAACTGTCGTTGGGTGCCGCGTTGAGCCGAAATGAGCTTACTTCGAAACCGGAAGTGGAGGTTGAGGTCAGACCTTCGGTGTTCGATTTCGGCTCGGCTCGCTGGAATATAGACCCTGCCACTGTGGCTTACCGTGATAATATGGTCGACGTGGATGGACTTAAGATATGGCACGACAGTCAATTTGTGAAGATTGACGGTGTGGCGTCCGCTTCACCTCTTGATTCGATAACCGTACAGTTGGCTTCGATAGACGTAGGCTACATATTCGATGTGTTGAATATCAACTATGTCACTTTCGGAGGAACTGCCACAGGTGAAGTTACGGCTTTAGGTGCATTGAGCCGTGAACCTATAGCTGCAACAGATAATCTGCATATAGCCGGACTCAGCTATAACGGAGCGTTGTTGGGCGATGCCGAAGTGCGCAGCAAATGGAATAACGATGCGAAGATGGTGTCGATCTCAGCCGATATTATGGGTGATTTGGGACATCGTACCACTGCCGACGGAGGCATATGGGTGACACGGGATTCGTTGAGTTTCGACATAGATGCCAATAAGGTAAATGTGAAATTTCTTGAACCGTTTATGGCAGCCTTTGCATCAGACATAAACGGCAGGGCATCCGGACGTGCCAAGCTTTTCGGTTCTTTCAGTGACATCGACCTCGTGGGGCGGGTGAAAGCGGATTCGATAGGGCTGAAACTTGATTTTACCAATGTCAGCTATCATGGGTCTGATTCGGTATATCTTGACCCGGGAAAAATTATCGTTCCCTCCTTTATCTTATATGACCGTGATGGAAATTCCGCAATATTGTCGGGAGAGCTTACCCATCGGTATTTTCATGATCCTCAGTTTACTTTCCGTGTCAGCGATGTGAGGCACATGTTGTGCTACGACACGAATGCCCAGATAAATCCCGACTGGTATGGTACATTATATGGCACGGGCAATGCTGTGGTGAGAGGCCGTCCCGGGCTTGTAGGGGTGTCGGTAGATATGTCATTGGTAGGTAAATCCACTTTCACATTTGTGCTCAACGATACGCAGGCAGCCGAAGATTACAAATTCCTGACTTTCTCCGACCGTAGGAAAGAGGAAGCTGAGAAACTTCGCACCGACACCGTGGAAGACATACTGAGCAAATTCCGTAAGCAGGTAGCCAAACCGGATGATACACCGTCGAAATTCCAGATGGATGTGCGGGCGAGTGTGACCCCGTCGACACTTATGACGCTTGTTATGGATCCCATAGCCGGTGACAAGATAACGGCGCGTGGAAATGGCAATATCCAGGTGGATTACGACACGGAGAGTGATGAGATGCAGATGTTTGGCAAATATATTCTGGAGGAGGGCAACTATAATTTCTCTTTGCAGGATCTAATACTACGCGATTTCAGCATCAGACAGGGGAGCAGTGTGGCATTCAATGGCGACCCCCTGAATGCTATGCTCGATATAGTGGCAAGTTATAGGGTTAACACCAATCTGACCGACCTTGACAAGAGCTTTTCCACCGACCGTGACCTTGCGAGAACGAATGTGCCTGTAGATGCGATGCTTATGGTGGAGGGACCGATGCAGCAGCCTGAAATATCCTTCGACATAGAACTTCCCACACTTACACAAGATGTGGAGAGAAAAGTGAAGAGTATCATTTCTACAGATGATATGATGAGCCGTCAGATTATTTATCTGTTGGCTCTCAACAGATTCTCGACACCGGAATATATGGGGGCATCGAGCAACGGAGGAGAGCTTGCGTCCGTAGCCTCATCTACACTCTCTTCACAGCTCTCTAATATGCTTGGGCAGCTTACGGATAAGTTTTCGGTGTCGCCATCTTTCCGAAGTGACAAGGGTGACTTCTCCGATCTGGAGGTGGATGTGGCATTGACATCGCGGCTACTCAACAACAGACTCCTGATAAACGGAAATTTCGGTTATCGGGACAGGGCAACCTCTCAGACTACCTTTGTGGGCGACTTCGATATAGAATATCTTCTACGTCGTGGAGGTAATCTGCGTCTTAAGGCTTACAATCATTTCAACGACCAGAACTACTATCTGCGTCAGGCTCTGACTACACAGGGATTGGGCGTAATATATAGGAAGGAGTTTGACAATCCCTTCTCGTTCCTTCGTAAAAAGAAAAAGGAAAGTAAAGATAAGTCGGTGACGGATGCACACCACGAACATTCTGATGATGATCCACACGGCGAGGAGAGCATTAAAAAGTTGACGGAAGAGGAAGAATAGTGTGTTCATGTGACAAGCATAGGCACAGAAAGAGGAAGAATAGGAAAAAAACGCCAAAAATATTTCCAGAGAATAAAAAATTCCTTAAATTTGCAAAAAATCGCCATTGGCCTACGGAGAGAGCTTCGGCAGGCTGATGAAGCTGATGAAGCGGCTTCAAAGAATCTCAAAGGGCGACCAACAGGTAAAGAGCAAAAAAGATGGTATTTAAAATCGATGGCTTTCTTGAGAGGCTGGGCATCCGAAAGGAGTCGACAGTAGGAATAGCGTTAAGTGGGGGAGGGGCAAAAGGCTTTTCCCATATTGGTGTGCTTAAGGCTTTTGAGCATTTCGGCATTCGTCCTGATGTCTTATCGGGGGTGTCGGCAGGTTCGATAGCAGCCTCACTTTACGGGGCAGGTCTTTCGCCTGACGATATTATAAAATGCTTTACGGAAGCTTCGAGTTTCGGCGATTTTACTGAGTGGGCTATACCAAAGAAGGGTTTTATGAAGCTTGACCGTTTCGGTAAGCTGCTCGACAGCTGGTTGCCCGTTAAGAGGCTTGAGGATATGAAAATCCCTACTATCATATGTGCCACAGATTTCGACCATGCCAAGTCGGTAGGTTGGGGTAAGGGTGAGATAGTGCCCCGTGTGATAGCCTCGTGCAGCATACCGATTGTGTTTCATCCTATAAAGATAAAGGGCGTGAACTACGTCGACGGGGGAGTGCTCCGCAATCTTCCGGCGTGGGCGATACGCGATTATTGCACCACCCTATATGGCAGCAATTGTAGCCCGTTTCAGAAGGGAGGGGAAGATTACACTTCGTCGATAATAGATATAGCCTATCGTACATACCATCTCATGTCGAAAGCCAACGTTGCCCAGGATTTGCGTCTGTGTGATTATGTGATAAATATAGAGAGAGTGTCGGGTGTCAAGACATTCGATCTCAAAAGTATTCATCATGGTGTTGCCTCCGGCTATGAGGCAGCGTGCAGAGTGTTGGCGGCGGCACTGGATCCCCGGCAGAAATAGAAAAAACAAATTACCCCAAAATATTTATTCCACCCGATTATGAGTAAAACATCGGAGAAACTGATAATTTATCAATTATTCCCCCGAATCTTTACAAATGCCAATGGCAATTGTGTGCCTTGGGGCACTCTTGCTCAGAATGGCAGCGGTAAGCTTAACGATATCAGCTTGCACGTAATCAGAAGTATAAAGGAGCTTGGTGTGAATTGTCTATGGCTTACAGGAGTGATAGAACATGCCACCAAGACCGATTTCTCCAAATACGGCATCGAGCCGGATAATCCCAATGTGGTAAAAGGGGAGGCAGGCTCCCCCTATGCTATTAAGGACTATTATGACATTGACCCGGCGTTGGCTGTCTCGGTACCTGACAGGATGAAGGAGTTTGTGAATCTGGTGAAACGCATACATCGGGAGAAGATGAAGGTTATCATCGACTTTGTGCCCAACCACACAGCCCGCGTGTATCATTCGGATGCCGCTCCTAAGGGTGTGGAAGATTTCGGCGCTCACGATGACATTCATATGAACTTTGAGCGTAACAATAATTACTATTACATTTCTAATCAGCAGTTTTATCCCGACTTCAATATCGGGGCTGACGGCACTGAGCCTTATGTGGAGTTTCCGGCAAAAGCCACGGGTAACGACTGTTTCACGGCTTTCTGTGGTATCAACGATTGGTATGAGACGGTGAAGCTGAACTATGGCCACGACTATAATGACAATTCCGACCATTTTGATCCTGTACCTGACACTTGGAACAAGATGCTTCATATATTGAAGTTCTGGGCATCGAAAGGAGTTGACGGCTTCCGTTGCGACATGGTGTTTATGGTGCCTCTTCCGTTCTGGCATTGGGCTATCCCTCAGGTAAAGGCGGTATATCCGCACCTTATCTTTATCGGAGAAATCTACGATGTGGGTCTCTATCGTCCGTTCCTTGACTATGGTTGTTTTGATTATCTATATGATAAGGTGAATCTTTATGATACGCTTGTGGAGATAGAGAAGCACGGATGGTCGGCGGCTCAGCTCACCGGTTGCTGGCAGACGGTGGACGGCATCGGCGATTGTATGCTCAATTTCCTTGAAAACCATGATGAGGTGCGCTTCGGCTCGTATGCCTATGCCGGGGATTCATTGAGAGTGATTCCGTCGCTTGTGACTTCGGCTATGATCTCCAATGGTCCGTTCCTATTGTATTATGGACAGGAGTTAGGGGAGCAGGCTCGCGACAACGAAGGGTTTGCCGGCGACAACAACCGCACCACCATCTTTGACTATTGGAGTATGTCTACGGTGAGGAGGTGGTATAACAAGGGGAAATGTAACTCTGAGCTGCTGTCTGCCCATGAACGTTGGCTGCGCAACGTGTATAAGAATGTGCTTACCTTGTGCAATTCTCATCCCGCGCTTCACGAGGGCGGTTTCTTCGACCTTATGTATGTAAATTTCCGCACTCCCGGTTTTAGTCCGCACAGCAACTTTGCATTCATAAGATATAAGGATGATGATGTTATTCTCATCATAGTGAATTTCTCAAGAGAAGCGTGCCATGTGAATCTTGTGATACCCGACATAGCATTTGAGATGACAGGGATGCAACGCGGCGAGGTGATTTCCACGGATCTGTTATGGGGTAAGCCGCATAAGCTCATGCTCTCAACTACAGAGCCTCTTTCGGTATATATGAGTGGAGGTGATGCTTTGGTGCTTCCCGTGGGGCGAGAGAAGACCGTGGGAAAAAATGATTTGGCAGAGTCGCAGGTCCGGATATAAAAATAAATCGGACGTAAAACGTGGATATGTCAAAAAATAATTCTAATTTTGTAAATAAATTTTACGATTCATATCATGAGCAATTATCTTCCGCCCATTAAAGTCTTCGCAGGGACAAAGAGTCTCTATTTAGGCGAGTCAATCTGCAAGGATTTGGGCATAGAATTAGGCAAGATGAACATAGAGACTTTTGCCGACGGTGAGTTTGAGGTCTCTTTTGAGGAATCGATTCGCGGTGCAGAGGTTTATCTGGTTCAGTCAACGTTTCCCAACAGCGACAATCTGATGGAGCTGCTTCTGATGATTGATGCCGCAAAGAGAGCGTCAGCCGCAACGATAGTGGCTGTGATTCCTTATTTCGGTTGGGCACGTCAGGACCGCAAGGATAAGCCGAGAGTATCGATTGCTGCCAAACTTGTGGCTGATCTTCTGAGTGTCGCCGGTATCGACAGGTTGATAACTATGGACCTTCATGCTGATCAGATTCAGGGCTTCTTCAATGTTCCCGTTGACCATCTTTACGCCTCATCCATTTTTATCCCTTATGTAGAGAGCCTTCATCTCAAGAATCTCGTTATTGCGTCGCCTGATGTGGGCGGTGCGAAGAGAGCTAACTCTTACGCCAAATATTTCGATGTGCCCCTTGTGCTTTGCCATAAGCAGAGAGCTAAAGCCAACGTGGTGGAGAAGATGACGGTGATCGGTGATGTGAAAGGAAAGAATGTTGTGCTTGTAGACGACATCAGTGACACTGCGGGCACAATCACTAAGGCTGCCGACCTTCTTCTTGAGAACGGTGCTAATTCTGTTCGCGCACTTTGCAGCCATGCCGTGATGAGTGATCCGGCAACCGATAGGGTTAAGGCTTCCGGCTTGACAGAGATTGTCTTCACCGACTCCATTCCTTATGGTAAGGATAATCCGAAGGCAGTGGTGCTACCGGTAGCGAAACTCTTTGCCGACACTATTCGCCGTATCCACAACAATCAGTCGATCTCTTCGCAGTATCTCTTCAAATAATATAAACTACTCCTATTGGATTACAAAATATATCAGCGTAAGACCCACTCGATGTCCTGCGCTGATTTTTCTTTTACTTAGTGTCCGGAGAAGGTTATTTGATGGTGGGTTGGTCGAGATGGCGAGTTTTGGAGGAGAAGTTGATTCCTATCTTGAAGAGTTGTCTGGTGTCTTTTGCATAGGGGAGTGCATACTGTTTTTCTTCAATCTGATTCATTGCCTCTTCAGCCGAGCGATCAAATTTGAGTTCAATAATGTAAATAAATCTGGGTGTTTTCACTACAAGATCGATTCTGCCATTAGATGTACGAACTTCCGTCTCCGCTTTCACTCCGATGAGCGTCAAAAGGATATAGATTGCGTTATGGACATTGTTCTCATTTTCCATCTTCATATCGTAGGGGATCCCTGCGAGGAATATGTCGAGATTCTTAACGAGCTTCTTAGGTTCTCCCAGAAGTATATTGTTAATAATATTACGCACCACAGTCTCTGAATCACCCCCGCTCTTTATTCTAACATAGAATGGTAGAAGCTCCTTAAAGAGACTATTTGTAACCTCTCTATTGGGAACACCCAAAGTGTAGAGTTGCGTTTGAGGGTCAAACGCTTTGATAGTAAGGTAGCCTGTTTGGAACAACATTGCAAGTGGTGAAGCACTCCGAAGATCGAATCCATGAAGGGCAACTTCATCACACTGAGTATTGAGCAGACTCTCTATATCTTCGTCGAACCGGTGCATAGCTTCAGCAATTAGGGTCGGTTTACCTGTCAAGCTCCAATAGTCGGCTATCGACCGCTTCGATAGGCAATTGAGCAACGACCATGGATTATATATATCACTACCTTTCCGAGCAAACCGATAACCATCATAGTTTCTCTTGAGTTCTCTTAAAGCTTCCTCATAGGTGACCTCGTTTTCATCAGCAAAGCTGCTGATGCCTATGTAGAAATTATTCAGGAGTTCTTTTTCGGTTATGCCGCAGATGTCAGCAAAATCATTGTCGAAAGTAATATCGTTAAGGTTATTAAGGTCAGAGAATACACTGAGTTTGCTGAAACGGCTTACACCTGTCAGGAATACGAGTTTTATATGCTCCGCAGAACTCTTAAAGTTAGAGTATAGGGAAGCAAGTTTGGTGCGGTAATGTTCGAAGTTTTCATCCTTGTTCAGATTACCCACGAGCGGCTTGTCGTACTCATCTACGAGAATCACTACCTTTTTCTCCGTCTTGAGATGAGCAGCCTTAATAATATTTCCGAATCTGGTTGAAAGAGATTCTGCTTTTATCTCCACGTCGTATTGCTGCTCCCATTCCGCGAAGTAGTTGTTGAGTGCTTCATCTAAAAGACCCGGTTCTTCATATTTACCCACATTAAGATCAAGCCTAAGTACAGGATGTTTTTCCCAGTTCCACTTGGCATCATATATGGATAATCCTTTGAAAAGTGCTCTCTCTCCTTCGAAAAAGTACCGAAGGGTAGAAAGGAACAGACTCTTGCCGAAACGGCGAGGTCGAGCAAGGAAATAATAACGATGGCGTGACGCTAATATTTTCCCGATATATTGAGTCTTGTCGACATAGGTACATTCATCTTCGCGAAGCTCACGGAAATCCTGCTGTCCGATAGGATAATAGACTGTTCCCTCCATAATAAATTATTTTCTACAAAAATAGCTCTTAATGCCGATATATCCAAATTATAAATTATAGGTAAAGCATTTGTAGGTTATTTCCACACTAAAGGAGAACGTAATTCCGACCTATTTGCTTAATGATTCGATAAGATTTGATAATTTGATGAGAAATGCTTAAATTTGCGATTGTTAACCCTAAAATTCTTGCTTATGAAAATCTATTTAACTTTGCTTATCACGCTGTTTAGTTGGTTAAGCGTATTTGCCCAGTCGGCTACAGAGTATTTCAGCGTTGGAAATCCGATAAATTATTGTGGCACCGATTATTTCTTGGCTTGGAGTTCGCATCCGCAAGATAATTATTACCTTCAGGAGTATCTTCCGAAAGGGGAAACTCTGGAGCATTATAACCAGATGTTTACGGTCAATATAATATTCCGGGATATAAAGCCATTAGAGGCAGTCACTGCAAAAGTAGCTGAATTAGAGCAACGTAAACAAACAGATCCGGTTACTAACTATTCGGTTGCCAAGAATGGAGATGAGTATATTCTTGAATTTATAGTAAGCGACACTAAAAATGATGAGTTGCATACGGTAGAGGTCAATGTTTATTACTACAAGCAAATGACCATAGACAGAAGAAAGGTATTAGTGCTTGGCTTCTATTCCGGTCGGGCATATGAAGATGACATTCTCCCCTTTATAAAGTCAATACCCGATAAAAGAAATTCTTGGTATGAAGGAATGCTCAAACTCAACCTCAATCCCAAATTCCCGAAAAAGTAAGCAATCCTCCTAACCGTAAAATTATTTAATGAAAAAATTGTAATACATATTGTTTCTCAGTGGATGATGCTTCGAGATAAGATTTGAAGATTGCTCATTCGTAATTAGCATTCCTTTTGAATTTAAACTATCATAGCTATGAGGTTGGTAAAGAATGTAGTTTAAGATAGGCAATAAATATAGATAAAAACATTATTCAGATAC
>CAMWTL010000026.1 GCA_947177145.1 uncultured Porphyromonadaceae bacterium | reverse complement strand
GCTTGAAAGTTTGGTGTTTAAATAATTTTTAGTTAATTTTGCAAAAGAATTTGAGAGGGTAATGTCTAATACCTTTCCCCTTTCGCATAAATATAACCCCGTCATGAAACTTACCCATATACTGACAATCATATTCCTCGGTGCCGGCAGCTTCTTTACCGGTGCTCAAACTCCCACCACAGAAACCGCTCATGCAAGAGCACATAAGCAATTGTTGGCTAATGCCAAGTCTCGTCTTGACAAAACGACGATTCAAGATTTCATCCGTAAGGATATTGACCGAAGAGAGCAGGAGTCAGTGGTCAAAATGTCGCTCAGTACAGAATCCTCAAAGATGGTTCAAGATCTGCTTAAAGAGGCGAAGACACATATGGGTAAGAGATACCTTTCCGGTGGAAAAGGTCCCAGTGCATTTGACTGTTCCGGTTTCTCCAGCTACGTATATCGTCAGTTCGGATATAATCTAAGTGCATCGTCCAGCGCTCAATATTATGATGGAGAGAAAGTTGAGAAGAATGACCTTCGTCCCGGCGATCTTGTTTTCTTTAAGGGTAGGGGAAGAAATGGCGGAGTAGGGCATGTAGGTATTGTTGTCAGTGCAGACAATGAGAAGGGCACCTTTAACTTCATACATGCAAGCACCTCGAAAGGTATCAGAATAGATGTCAACAGCGATCCGTATTATGCGGCGCGTTTTGTTGGTGCCAGAAGGATAATTACTGAATAATTATTTCTTTCCAATAATCAGGTAAGTGATTCAGAAAAATAATTTAATATAATATCACTTGTCAAATACCAAATCGCTATTAACTTTGAGTTAATGGCGATTTTTTCTGTTTCGCAGCTAATTTAAATATACTCTAAAAAAATTTGGTAATGTTGTTGTTTTTTTATTAATTTGCGAAACATTTCAAGATAAGAAAGTGTTAATATAAGTAAGACTTTTACATTTCAAGGGTCTTGCTGACATCATAAAAATCATCTAATCTAAAAGATTATGCATTTTACCCCAAGAGAACAAGACAAGCTTACTCTGCTGATGGTAGGACTCATCGCAGAGCGTAGACTTAAAAAAGGTCTCAAGCTTAATTATCCTGAGGCCGTAGCTTATATCACCAGTGCGGCACTTGAAGGAGCACGCGAAGGAAAAACTGTTGAGGAGGTTATGCACGATGCCGCTCAGGTTCTCACCAAAGAACAGGTGATGGAAGGCGTTGCAGACATGATCACACTTTTACAGGTGGAAGCTGTATTCACAGACGGTAGCCGCCTTGTAAGTATCCATCATCCTATCAAGTAAAGTCAACCAGAGTTACAAACAGTAAATTCTTACCTTTATGGCCCAAGATAATAATACAGCTGCTGCTCCCGCCAATGAGAGCTACAGCACCCCATACGGAGTATATCCCGGAAAGCCGGATATCGCTTACCCCAACACTCCCGGGTTTACACCCAAAGACTATGTGCCCGTAGGAGGCGTTATCCTTCAGGATGCTCCTATCGAGTATAATGTGAACCGCCGCACCGTTAAGCTTACAGTGCGCAACACAGGTGACCGTCCTGTTCAGATCGGCAGCCACTTCCACTTCTTCGAAGTGAATCGTTATATGGAGTTTGACCGTCCCAAGGCTTTTGGCTATCACCTTAATATTCCTGCCACCACTGCAGTTCGTTTCGAGCCGGGTGAAGAGAAAGAGGTTGAGCTTGTAGCTTATGCAGGCAAAGTTCGCGTTATCGGCTTTAATGATCTTGTTAACGGTTATGCCGGACTTGAAGATACTCCGACATTCTATCCTAAGCATATCGCAGCAGTGCGCCGTATGCAGGAGTATGGCTTCAAGAGCCAGCCTGAGGATGCTTCAGAGGCTGAGTACACAGAAAACGAAATTAAAAAATAAAGACCACTTTCTGATATGGCAACAATTTCAAGACAAGAGTATAATAATCTTTTCGGCCCTACAGTGGGTGATAAGATCCGTCTCGGCAACACCGATCTTTATGTCGAGATTGAAAAAGACCTCCGTGTTTACGGTGATGAGGTGGTCTACGGCGGTGGTAAAACCCTCCGCGATGGTATGGGCCTCGCCAATGAATGTACAGAAGATGCGGGCAGCCTTGACCTTGTAATTACCAACGTCACTATCCTTGATCCGATTTTAGGTGTAGTTAAAGCCGACGTAGGTGTAAAGGACGGTAAGATTGCCGGCATCGGTAAAGCCGGTAACCCCAATATTATGGAAGGTGTGACTCCCACATTGGTTACCGGTCCTTCTACAGATGCCATTTCCGGTGAGCATATGATTCTGACAGCAGCCGGTATTGATGGTCACGTACACTTCGTATCCCCCCAGCAGGCTGTTAACTGTCTTTCTAATGGTATTACAACTCTTATCGGTGGTGGTATCGGCCCGACAGATGGCTCTAACGGTACAACTATCACTTCCGGACGTTGGAATCTCCATAAGATGCTTGAGGCTGCTGAGAGCCTTCCTATCAATATGGGCTTCCTTGCCAAGGGTAACTGCTCAGGTCACGAGGTTCTCCGCAACCAGATAGAGTCAGGTGCTTGCGGTTTCAAGATCCATGAGGACTGGGGTTCAACTCCCGCAGCTATCCGCAGTTGCATGGAATGTGCTGACAATTATGATGTGCAGGTAGCCATCCACACTGACACACTCAACGAGAGTGGTTATGTAGAGGATTCTATCGCTGCTATCGACGGTCGTACCATACACACATATCACACCGAGGGTGCAGGTGGTGGTCACGCTCCTGACTTGTTGAAGGTCGCTTCAATGTCAAATGTGCTTCCTTCATCTACCAACCCGACTCTTCCTTTCGGTATCAACTCTCAGGCAGAGCTGTTTGACATGATTATGGTTTGTCATAACCTCAACCCGACCATTCCTTCCGACGTGGCATTTGCTGAGAGCCGTGTACGTCCGGAAACTCAGTCGGCTGAGAATGTATTCCATGATCTTGGTATCATCTCAATGGTATCATCCGACTCACAGGCTATGGGACGTGTAGGTGAATCATTCATGCGTACATTCCAGATGGCTTCTTATATGAAGCAGGTTCGCGGTAAGCTCAAAGAGGATTCAGAGAACAATGATAACTTCCGTGTGCTCCGCTACCTCGCTCAGATAACTCTTAACCCTGCTATCTGCTATGGTATAAGCGACGTGCTCGGTTCCATCGCAGTAGGTAAGATGGCTGACCTTGTGCTTTGGGAGCCTGCGTTCTTCGGTACTAAGCCTCAGCTTGTCATCAAGGGTGGTCTTATCAACTGGGCAAATATGGGTGATCCTAACTCTTCACTCACTACACCTCAGCCCAAGATCATGCGTCCGATGTTCGGTGCTAAGGGTCTTGCACTTCCTGAGACTCGTATGTCTTTCGTCTCTAAGGCTTCTTACGATCTTGGTATCAAGGAGAAACTCGGTCTCGAATCTATCATTTATCCTGTTCACGGTGTGCGTCAGCTTGGTAAGGCTAACATGGTTCGTAACACTGCTACTCCGCATATCGAGGTTAATCCCGAGACATTCGATGTTACTGTAGACGGCTACAGAGCATACGTTCCGCCGGCAAAAGAATTGCCGTTGGCTCAGCTCTACTGGTTTAGCTAATCTTCGGCTACAGATAAGCATTTCTTAGAATTGCATTATTAAAATTTTGCGAAAGTCAAGAAATATCTAACGGCAGGAGGGGGCATACTGCCTCCCCCTGTTATTTGTCTATATATCCCAATTAACTGATCTCCTCACCTAAGAATCATGAAAGTTTACAATGAAATTCTCGGCAATATGAATATCTCCCCTGAATGGAAGGAGAAACTTGAGAATGCCGAAATAGACTATATTTTCCTTGACCAATGGACTGCCCAGAAATCACGTTTCTTGGGTAAGGGCGTCAGTGGTGAGGAATATCCGATTGCCTTAGCACGTCATTCACAGATTGTGGATGGAGATATAATCTCTTACGACCCGGAGGCAAACAAAGCTGTGGTATTGCGTATTGAGCTAAGTCCGGTGCTGGTGATTGATATGAGCGCATTGGCAGAAAAGGATCACGATACCATTATCCGTGTATCTGTAGAGTTAGGACATGCTATCGGAAATCAACATTGGCCTGCGGTAGTGAAAGGTACCAAAGTCTATGTTCCTTTGACAGTAGATAAGAAAGTAATGCTGTCGGTTATGGAGACTCACCATATTGAAGGAATCACCTTCGATTTCCAGAAGGGTTTGGAAATCATACCTTATCTTGCACCCCACGAGATTCGTCGTCTGTTCGGAGGTGCCGGCCACGAAAGCCATTCACACGAACACGGTCATATTGTCCATGCCCATGACCACGCTCACGATGGTGTAACCCACGTGCATGAACATACTCATGATGGCGTGACCCATACTCATGAGCATACCCACGACGGGACCCTCGATAATCATAGTCATCAACATTAATGCTTATCATAAGCTATGTCCGACAATAATATGGTAGCCGTAATGCGGCTTCTCCAGTTTACTGATTCGGCTTTTCCGGTAGGAACTTTCTCCTTTTCAAATGGCTTGGAGACAGCATCATTTGAGTCGATAGTGACTGATGCAGCTTCACTGGAGTCATTCGCCCGCTCACAGGCTCACCAGGCTGCTACCAGCGACGGTGTAGCTGCACTCCATGCACATAGAGCATATCTTAGAGGTGACTACAAGTCTATCCAAGACATAGACCGTTATCTCATCATGTTTAAGATGAATGCCGAGGCAAGGATGATGATTAAAAGAATGGGCAAGAAATTGGCTGAACTTGGAGTAAGGCTTTTCGATGCACCTTTAATCTCGCAATGGCTGAAGGATATAAAGGAAGATAAAGTGCCGGGCACATATCCCGTAGCTCAAGGTCTTATTTTTGCCGCTGCCGGCGTAGGAGAGAAGGAATTATTTTGCAGTCATCAGTACGGAGTCGTCAATATGGTCTTGGGAGCGGCTTTAAGATGTGTTAAAGTCTCGCATTATGACACGCAGTTAATCCTTGAAAAAATAGCGAACGAGGTAAATGATCTTTATGATAAGGTGGCGCAGATGGAGTTGAAAGATATGAATGCTTTTTATCCCGAGCTCGATATTCTTGCCTCGCTGCATGAAAAGGGTAATATGCGAATGTTTATGAACTGATGAATAGACAGGAAGCTGACAACCGAATATTTTAAAACTGAAATAACGATAAAACAATATATGTCTCAAACATGTAGAATAGGAATCGGCGGTCCGGTCGGTTCCGGAAAAACTGCTCTTATTGAAGCTATAACTCCCCGTCTTTTGGAACTTGGACAAAAGGTCCTGATCATAACCAACGATATAGTCACCACTGAGGATGCGAAGCATGTAAGAAAAACTTTAAAGGGTATTCTTGTTGAGGATAAGATTATAGGCGTGGAGACCGGTGCTTGCCCTCACACAGCGGTGAGAGAAGACCCTTCGATGAATATTGCAGCCGTGGAGGAAATGGAGGAGAAATTCCCCGATACCGACATTGTTCTGATTGAGAGCGGGGGTGATAACCTTACACTGACGTTTTCTCCTGCACTTGTGGATTTCTTTATCTACGTAATAGATGTGGCTGCCGGCGATAAGATACCGCGTAAGGATGGTCCCGGGATTTCACAAAGTGATATACTTGTAATTAATAAGACTGATCTGGCTCCATATGTACACGCAGATTTGAGTGTTATGGATCATGATTCCAAGCTTATGCGCCCCGGAAAGCCATTCGTATTTACCAACTGTATGACAGGTGAGGGTATACAGGAGCTGGTTGATCTTATCTTTAAGATGGCTCTCTTTGACAAGGCAGAGAAATAATAGAGCCTCATATGATGGAGCAGAAGAAAGAGAAGACCTTAGCCCCTGAGGTTGATTTCTCTAATGCAAAAGAGATGGCTCCTTATCTTGAGGAGCCAAAAGCTATGTATGTGGGCGCACCGGGCAAACATGGTTACTTACGTCTTGGCTTTGAATTGGACAGTACAGGCAAAAGTATTCTTCGAGATCTTGACAGGCGTCATCCACTCATAGTGCAGCAGGAGCTGTATTTTGACGAGGGAATGCCTGAGATGCCGTGTGTTTATATCCTCTCATCGGGTGGTCCGAATGTGGATGGCGACCGTTATCGTCAAGACATCACTGTAAAAAAGGATGCCTTTGCTTGGGTATCTACGGGCGCTGCCACGAAGTTGGCTGAGATGCGCTATAACTATTCCGGTCTGATTCAGAATATAGTGTTGGAAGATAATGCTTATCTGGAATTTATGCCGGAACCTGTAATACCTTGTCGTCACACACGCTTTATATCCGACACACGCCTCTGCGTCGCTGAGACAGCCACAGTGTTTTATTCCGAGATATTTATGGGTGGCAGAAAGTATTACAAGGAGGGTGAGCTGTTTCAGTATGACATACTCTCGGTTTGTAGTCACGGAGAACGTCCGGACGGTACCCAGCTTTTCAGAGAGAAGTTTGTGATTGATCCCACTGTAGAGCATCCGAGAAATCTTGGCGTTATGGGGCATTTTGACGTATTTGCCAATGTGCTTGTGATGACGCCTAAGGATATGGCTGACGCAATATACGACAAAACAAACGTATTTATTGATAAGAAACTTGCTGCCGGAATAACTCGCTTGCCAAATGATGCCGGACTCCTGTATAAGGTTTTGGGTATGGAACCGGGTCCCGTGAAGAAGATGGTTAGGGATTTCTGCAGCACGGTGAGGCAGGTTGTAAAAGGTAAACCGGTACCGCCTGAATTCCCTTGGCGTTAACTTTACTTACGAGTTTTTACAGTTCGTGTAAGACAGCAAATAAAACACTCCCCAAGCACTGTGCTTGGGGAGTGTTTTATTTGCTGTCTTATCAAAGACCGGTTAATTACGTAGTGGATTAGATATTCTCACTGATTTCGGGTGTCTCTTGGGGAGCCGGCATATCGTTACCTTCTTTGATAAAGAATACGCAGAAACCTCCGATAATTATCATCACACCTGCTACAAACATCATTCTCCATTCCGGGGCAAGACCGGTAGTGGTACTCATAAGTGAAAGAATCCAACCGCCGGCGAGGGCTGCTACAATCTGAGGCAGACAGATTGTGCAGTTGAAAAGACCAAGATATGCACCGATATTACCACCCTTGAGAGAGTTGGTAAGGATTGTGAAAGGCCAAGCAAGCATAGCAGCCCAACCGCAGCCGATAAGGATAAAGGCAATAAAGAGAAGATACTGGTTGGTCATAAACGACATCAGGATGAAGCCGATACCTGCCAATACAAGGCTGAGGAAGTAGGAGAACTTACGACTCTTGAACTTGGGAAGCATAACAGCCCATACTACGGAACCTAAAGCCTGAATTGCGTAAAGGAGACCTACCCAGTTGCCAGCGTCGTTATATTGGGGTGAAGCGGCGTTAAGCACTGTTCTTGTGTCGTATGAAAGCTGGGCAGCATTGGCGATGTCAACAGATGAGGCATCCTCGATTGCCAAAGTCCCGTCGGGATTGTTGACTACAATTGCGGCTTCAGTAAGCTTAACTGGACCTTGGAGGCGTGAGAGATAGTCCTTTATAACTACATTTGAACAATCGGCTATAGCTTTGCCATCAATTACAAGAGACTTGACATCAGTAAGGTTCTGATCAAATTTCACTTTTGCAAAGCCGTTATTGTCGTTCACAATCATATGGTTATTCACGATGGTGTCATTACCGTTAATCACTACCTGTGAAGCAGGATAGAAGACACCACCAGCCTGTACACCCTGAGCGAGAGCCTGTCCGTGGCTGACGATGAGCACGGAATCCCCGATGAGGATATTCTTGGCATCATACAGATTCTTGCCGTCACGCACACCGACAACGTTGTCAGTAGTAGGAGTGGCAAATGCATTGTGAGCAACTGTGTTGGTAGCATATGTCCATAAGAAGAGGAAAGCGAACCAGCAGAAGAACTGTACGAGACCTACTGTCCAGAAAGTCTTAGGAGCATTAGCCAAGAGTTTGAACACACCCGGACTTTTGGTCTTCTCCTGTGTATTGCCACCGCCATTGTATTCATTATATACCTGGGGAGGCCATTCCTTAATTTTAATAAGAGAGTAAATCACACATAAGAGGAGTATAGCTGCGCCGATATAGAAAGACCAGATCACTGTGGGGGGTACGACACCGTGAGGAGCAGTGTTCTGCAAACCAATCCAACCGAGACAGATCGGGAAAATGTATCCTATGACGGAACCTGAGTTGCATAAGAAACTTTGGATGGAGTAGGCAAGACCTTTCTGTTTTTCGTTGACCATATCACCGACCAGCATCTTGAAAGGCTGCATCGCCATGTTGATAGAGGTGTCAAGAAGCATGAGGGCAATAAGACCGAAGAGAATGGCACTTGAGATGGTGAAATGGAAACTTCCGGCATTGGGAAGAAGACACATCACAATCACAGCGATTGTAGCTCCGAGAATGAGATAGGGGAGGCGACGCCCAAAGCGGTTCCACGTGCGGTCGCTCATCATTCCGACCACGGGCTGCACCACCAATCCCATAAGCGGTGGAAGAATCCAGAAATAACTCAAGTCGTGAGGGTCGGCGCCGATGGTTGTGAAAATACGCGAGACATTTGCGCTCTGAAGAGCATACGCGATTTGGACACCGAAGAATCCGAAGCTAAGATTCCATAGCTTCCAGAAGCCAAGATCAGGTTTTGTTCTCATTAGTATACGATTTTAGTTAATAAAATTTCATAGCGGATCCTTTTCAGAAACAATCTGGCTGTAAAGCCATGCTATCTCTTCTGCCCAGATAAGTTCGTCGGGAGTTTCAAGGATTAGAGGTATATTGTCGAAACGAGGGTCATTCATGAGCCGTGTGAAAAATGCTTTACCAAGGGTACCTTTCCCGATACTCTCATGGCGGTCGATCCTTGAGCCAAGTTTTCGCTTATCGTCGTTGAGATGCATACCTCTCAGGTAATTGAAACCAATAACCTCATCAAAAAGTTTCCAAGTTTGGTCATAAAGTTCTGGAGTCGCAAGGTCGAAACCTGCTGAATAGGCATGACAAGTGTCAATACAAACCCCGATTCTGGACTTATCTTCAACTTTATTGATTATATGTGCAAGCTGTTCGAAGGAATGCCCTACGTTGCTTCCTTGGCCTGCCACATTTTCCAACACAGCTGTCACTCCCTGAGTCTTATCAAGTGTAATATTAATCGATTCTGCGATTTTATCAAGACACTCTTCTTCCGAGATTTCATTAAGGTGACTCCCCGGATGGAAGTTCAGCATAGTTAAGCCAAGCTGTTCACAACGTCTCATCTCATCGAGAAACGATTTCCTTGATAATTTCAATTTCTTTTCGTCAGGGCTTCCAAGATTAATAAGGAAATTATCATGTGGAAGAATGACCTCCGGAGTAAAACCATAAAGTTCACAGTTATGCTTGAATAAATCGACCTCTTTGTCAGAAATGTCTTTTGAAACCCAACGGGAACTATTCCCGGTAAAGAGGGCGAATGCTTTCGCTCCGATAGCATGAGCCTCTACCGGGGCATTTGAAACTCCTCCGGCCACGCTCACATGTGCACCAATATATTTCATTTAGTTAGAATTTATTCAGTTTAGCGTAGTGGAGAGAGATATAATATTAATCGTACAAATTTAGATAAAAATTTTCATTAATCAAAAAAATAGCTTACCTTTGAAATGATAAAATAAAGCTATGGAAATTTCTAAAACAAAAGTTTCAATCCT
Source organism: uncultured Porphyromonadaceae bacterium (assembly GCA_947177145.1). Lineage (GTDB taxonomy): Bacteria > Bacteroidota > Bacteroidia > Bacteroidales > Muribaculaceae > Lepagella. The sequence continues at coordinate 11,385 of CAMWTL010000026.1, read as the reverse complement.
ATCCTCATTGTCAAGTAAAAAAATGCGTCAGAAATACGGACTTTTTTTGGCAGAGGGAACCAAGTGTGTGTTTGACATGCTTGGTGCATTTGAACTCGTTAGCATTGTGGCAACGGATAGATGGCTGAAAAAACATATCATACCAAAGGATATTGAGGATTCACAGATCTTGACAGCCGGGGAAGAAACGATGAAGAAGATTTCGTCGTTGTCTACTCCATCTGAAGTCATAGCTGTTTTCAAATTGCCTACGGATGTCGATGACGGAATAGAAATATTTGACGATCGATTATACCTTATGCTTGATGGAATTCAGGATCCCGGTAATTTCGGCACAATTATCAGAACGGCTGATTGGTTTGGCTTCGATATGGTGATATGCTCAAAAGATACAGTGGATGTGTATAATCCTAAGGTTGTGCAGGCTACTATGGGTTCTCTGAAAAGAGTAAGGGTCGTATATACGGATCTCCCTAATTTAATCAAAGAATGTAGGATAACTCCTGTCTATGGTACAATGTTAGAGGGGAAGAATATTTTTGAGAAAAAACTTCTGGCAAAAGGTGTGATAATTATGGGTAATGAGGGTAAGGGTCTGTCGGAAGAGATTAGGGGTCTTGTTACAGATCCGTTGTTGATTCCGCCAACCCGGAAAGATACTCATGCCGAATCCTTAAATGTTGCCATTGCCACAGCAATTACCATAGCCCAATTCCGGAAATAAGATTAATCAGCATTATGGCAGTAAAGACTAAGACCGTATATTTTTGTCAATCGTGTGGGTTTGAATCACCTAAATGGTTAGGAAAATGTCCTGCCTGTGGCGAATGGAACACGTTTGCTGAAGAAAAAGTAACCGTAGGTAAGAAATCTGCAGGTCGTGATAAATCACAACCTGTGATTTTACCGATAAAGCTATCGGAGATTGAGCCTTTGGCCGAGCCTCGTATACATATGCCATCCGAAGAACTTAACCGAGTGCTTGGCGGTGGATTGGTGGCTGGCAGCCTTACCTTGATAGGTGGTGAGCCTGGGATTGGAAAGTCGACTCTTCTGCTTCAGAACATACTTTCTATAAGAAATAAAAAGATACTTTATGTTTCCGGCGAGGAGAGTGCAACACAGTTGAAGCTCAGGGCAGACCGTTTGGGTAAAGTCTCAGATAACACACTAATACTATGTGAGACTCATCTGGATAATATATTTACACAGATAGAGAATGTGAAGCCGCAGTTGCTGATCATAGATTCTATTCAAACTATTGCAACCGATCAGGTTGAATCGGCAGCCGGAAGCGTAAGTCAGGTGCGTGAATGTGCTGCTGCACTGTTGCGATACGCTAAGGAAAGTGGTGTACCTGTCATATTGGTGGGTCATATAAATAAGGATGGTGCTATTGCCGGTCCAAAAGTGCTTGAGCATATAGTAGATACTGTGCTTCAATTTGAGGGCGATCGACAATACCTCTACAGAATATTACGGTCCATAAAGAATCGTTTCGGCTCTACATCTGAAATAGGTATATATGAGATGGTGCAAAAAGGTCTCAGAGAGGTAAAGAATCCTTCTGAAATGCTTTTATCAGAAAATCGTGATGAGGAAATGAGTGGCATCTCCATAGGAGTGACCATAGAGGGAGTTAGACCTTTTATGGTGGAAGTCCAAGCTCTTGTGTCAAGTGCAGCTTATGGTACACCTCAAAGATCCGTGACCGGATTTGACCAGCGACGACTTAATATGCTTTTGGCGGTATTGGAGAAGAGGGCACGCTTTAAACTTGGTCAGAAAGATGTATTCTTAAATATGGCAGGCGGATTAAAAGTTATTGATCCGGCTATAGATTTAGCAGTGGTAGCAGCAATAATGTCGTCTAATTTTGATGTTGCCATTTCACGTAAGACAGTTTTCATTGGAGAGGTAGGATTGTCAGGAGAAATACGTACTGTCACTCGTATAGAGCAACGTGTGGCGGAAGCTGAAAAACTGGGGTTTGAGGCGGCTGTAATCCCAAAGGGTAATTTAAAGGGTGTGAAGGATAAATTCTCCATAAAACTTATAGAAGTAGGGAAAATTGAGGAAATGTTGAGATACATCTTCGAGTGAGGGAAAAAGAGGAAATAAGGGTGAAGTTGAGATTTTTTTGAACTAAAAATTTATAAATATGTTTTAAATGTAAAAATATTTAACATTCCATAAAAGTTTTCCTTTATGAAAATACTTTCTCTATCTATAGACAAGGGTCTAAGCCGAGTCTCTAATACCATGAGGTGGGTTTCGATCTTAGCAGTGATGACTGTTTTAGGATGTGGTGTCAGTAAAGCTCAAAACAATTTGGTAACCCCGGATGCTGCAACTGCCACAGCACCGGATCAGCAGAGAATCGAAACCATGAAATCATCTACACATTTTGTTGGTGAGGGATCCATGGATCCTGCAAAAGTTGATTCTGTAAGGAGATTACTCGATATGTTCTATTACGATCAGTATCGTAATTATCGTGATCCGAGAGCACCATATTTTATGTTTATGAGTCGAGGTAGAAATTTGTCTATGGGTGTTGGCGGTGTAATAAGATTAAGAGGATATTATGATTGGAACGGTTCCATACCGGCTAATGGATTCGCACCCTATCTTATCCCTATCCCTAAAGATCCAACTTCAATGCGGCGTCTTTCTGCCACACCGGCCGGCACCGGACTTTTCTTTACTATTTTAGGAGATAACGCCATATTCGGAAAGTTTATGGGTTTCTTTCAAGCAGACTTTTCCGGATATGAAAATAGGGGATTTAAAATAAAGAAGGCCTATCTCACAGTCGGTGATTGGACAGCCGGTCTTGCCACCTCTACATTTGAGGATACAGCGGCTGAACCACAGACCATAGATGGGGCAGGTGCAAATGGTGTGACGAGTCACACGGGAGTCTTAGTAAGATATATGCATACATTCAAGGGTAAATGGACAGTGGCAGCCGGGTTGGAATTTCCCGAATCATCCACATCTGCTGATGGTGTCTACACAAAGGCCTGCAGTGATTATCTGCCGGATGTGGCTGCGTTTGGACAATATCAGTGGAACGGAGGAGTAAGCCATATAAGACTTGCCGGCTTGGTAAGGACCTTAGCTTATAGAGATCTTACCGCTGAGAAGAATCGTAATATAATGGGTTGGGCTACTCAGATATCGACTGTTATTAAAGTGTTGCCACAAATGAATGTGTATGGCATTGCCTCGGTTGGTCAAGGACATGAATCATATACTACAGATCTTGCTATTGGAAATTTTGATTTAATACCTGAACCTAATGAAAAGGGTAGGCTTTATGCTCCTACGGCAGTGGGCTATGTTTTGGGTGCGCAATACTATTTCTTGCCTAACCTTTATTCAAACCTGTGTCTTTCGGAGCAGCGTTACTATCCTAAGAAGAATCCCGGTGACGGACAGTATAAATATGGCTTATATGGAGCGTTGAATCTTTTCTGGGATATAACACCTCGTTTTGAGGTTGGTCTGGAATACCTTGCCGGAAAAAGAATGAACTTCAATGGCACGCATGGAAGTGCCAATAGAATGACAGGTATGCTGATGTTGAGCTTCTAAGTTGAAGCTTTGGAATCTGTAGAACTTGCTTCAGCGAAATAAAATCCTCAAATTATTCGGATAAACACCGGATGATTTGAGGATTTTGATTAATTTTGCATAGAATTGAACAGAGACACGATGAGTGTAATAGTAGATTATAAGGATGTAGATATAGAACGCGCTGAAAAGAGCGTTCTTAAAGGCGTGACTTTCTCTTTATCGAAAGGGGAGTTTCATTATCTTGTTGGCAGAGTTGGCAGCGGCAAGAGCAGTTTGATGAAAACTATGTATGCTGATGTCCCGATTGTCCAAGGGGTCAGAGCTAATGTATTAGGTTACGACCTAATAGAGATAAAGAAAAAGCAAATTCCCTATTTGCGAAGGAAGATAGGAATAGTGTTTCAGGATTTCCAACTCCTGCAAGACAGATCTGTGAGCGGTAATCTAAGGTTTGTGTTGCGTGCCACGGGATGGAAAGATAAAAGCGAGGCAGACGATAGGATAGAGGAGGTACTGGAAGCCGTGGGCATGGCAAATAAAAGTTATAAGATGCCCCATGAACTTAGCGGTGGCGAGCAGCAACGAATAGTCATAGCACGAGCCTTGCTGAATAAGCCGGACCTGATCATTGCAGATGAGCCAACCGGCAACCTTGACCCGCAGACGGGCTATCAGATTGTGACACTCCTGCACAAGCTCGCTGAAAGGGGACATTGTGTGGTTATGGCCACACATAATCTCCAACTTGTGGCTGATTTTCCCGGAAAAGTGCTTCGATGTGAAGGAAAACATCTAATATCGGAGAAATAATAAGAGAAAAATTTCTCTAATTAAAAGAGAATACCTAAATTTGCATCTGAAGAACGAATGATAACTATTTGCTCTTAATGGTAAGGTCTTGCCAAATTGGCAAGGCACTACCGCTAACAGAATGAACAAATCAACTTTTCATAATAAGCTTTAACCATTCATGGCAAACAACCAAGAAAAACTGTTCGACATGTTCGAGCCGGTCTCAACTGAAGACTGGGTAGCGAAAATTAATGTCGACCTCAAGGGCGCCGATTTCAATAAGAAACTCGTGTGGCGTACAAACGAGGGCTTCAACGTAATGCCATTCTACAGAAGGAGTGATTTAAAGGAACTTGCCCATATGGGCACAGTGCCCGGACAATTCCCCTATGTGAGAGGCACAAAAGATTCAAACAATTGGCTGATACGTCAGCAGATTCAGGGTAATAGTCCTGAAGAGGTAAACAGTGAAGCACGTCATGCCATTGACCGTGGTGTAGACTCAATAGGAATCAAATTGGGCCGCGACATTACAGCAGAGCAATTGGCACTTGTGCTTCAAGACATAGATTTGAAAAAAATAGAGGTAAACGTAAGCTGCTGTATGGGCAAGGCTGTGGAAATAGCCCGTATGCTTGTGGCATATCTCAAGGAGAAGGGTCTGGAGAATGACTTCCACGGCTCTATCGATTTCAATCCGTTTAAGCGTCTTCTCCGTCATGGCCTTGACTTCCCGCGTGACCTCAAAGAGGAAGCATTGGCAATGTATGAGGCAGTGAAAGATGTGCCCAATCTGAAGTGCTATGCGGTAGATTCCTATATGTTGAACAATGCCGGTGCGTATATCACACAGGAACTTGGCTATGCGCTTGCTTGGGGTGCAGAGTGGATGACCCTCCTCACAGAGGCTGGTCTTACTCCTTGCGAAGTGGCAAAGCGTATCAAGTTCAATATGGGCATCTCTTCCAACTATTTTATGGAGTTGGCAAAATTCCGTGCCGCCCGTATGCTTTGGGCAGAGATCGTTAAGGCATATGGTGCAGAGGATGAATGCTGCAAGATGACTGTTCATGCTGTCACCAGCCAATTTAATCAGACCATCTACGATGCTCATGTCAATCTGCTTCGCTCCATGACGGAGACCATGAGTGCAGCCTTGGCAGGCGTTGATTCAATCGAGACACTTCCCTTCGACCTTCAGTATAAGCGTCCGGATGAGTTCAGCGAGAGAATTGCCCGCAATCAGCAGTTGCTTCTCCGTGAGGAGAGCCATCTTAATAAGGTGGTTGACCCTGCCGGTGGATCCTATTATATTGAGAATCTCACCGCTTCTATTGCAAAGGTGGCATGGGAACTCTTTAATAAGGTAGAAGATGAGGGAGGTTTCCTGACTCTTCTCAAGAAAGGCGAGATTCAGAAAGCTGTGAATGAAAGTGGCGTTAAGCGTCATACGGACGTGGCACGTAGAAAGGAAATACTTCTTGGCACCAACCAGTATCCTAACTTCAATGAGAAGGCTCTTGACAAGATTGAAAGAGACCATGACGGTGGTTGCGGATGTCATCCCGAGGTTGAAGACGGTGCTGTAGAGTCGCTTATTTTTGATCGCGCTGCAAGTCAGTTTGAGCAGCTACGCCTTGATACAGAGAGAAGCGGTAAGCGTCCTAAAGTGTTTATGCTTACTATCGGAAATCTGGCTATGCGTCTTGCAAGAGCACAATTCTCAGCCAATTTCTTCGGCTGTGCAGGCTATGAGATCATTGACAATATTGGTTTTGACACTGTGAAAGAAGGTGTGGACGCAGCAATTGAAAAGGGTGCTGATGTTGTAGTGCTCTGCTCAAGCGATGATGAGTATGCCACTTATGCTCCTGAGGCATTTAAAGAACTTGACGGACGTGCAATGTTCGTAGTGGCAGGAGCTCCCGCCTGCATGGAGGAACTTAAAGCTCAGGGAATCGAAGAATTTATCCATGTGCGCGTAAATGTACTCGATACCTTGATCAAGTTTAACGCCAAACTCCTCAACTGAAAATGAGACCGAATTTCAAAGATATAAATATAGAGGCAGCAATTTCAGAAAAACACGCTGCACCGGCCTCCAACGGTAAGGAGGCAGAATGGATCACTGCGGAGCTTATCCCTGTGAAATCTGTATATACAGAAGAGGATCTTAACGGTCTGGAACACCTTGATTATGTATCCGGTCTTCCTCCGTTCCTTCGTGGTCCTTACAGTGCGATGTATCCTCTTCGCCCATGGACTATCCGTCAGTATGCCGGTTTCTCGACAGCTGCCGAGTCAAATGCTTTCTATCGTCGTAACCTCGCTTCAGGTCAGAAGGGTCTTTCAGTTGCTTTTGACCTTCCCACCCATCGTGGATATGATGCAAATCACGAGCGTGTAGTGGGCGATGTAGGTAAGGCAGGCGTTTCAATATGCTCACTTGAGGATATGAAGGTTCTTTTCGATGGTATTCCATTGAATAAGATGTCTGTGTCAATGACAATGAACGGTGCAGTTCTTCCTGTCCTTGCGTTCTATATTAATGCCGGTCTCGAGCAGGGTGCTAAACTTGACGAGATGGCTGGAACAATCCAGAACGACATTTTGAAGGAGTTTATGGTGCGTAACACCTATATCTACCCGCCAGCCTTCTCAATGAAGATCATTGCCGACATATTCGAGTACACTTCCAAGAATATGCCGAAGTTCAATTCAATCTCCATCTCCGGTTATCATATGCAGGAGGCAGGAGCTACAGCTGACATCGAGTTGGCATATACCTTAGCTGACGGTCTTGAGTATCTTCGTGCAGGTGTTAACGCCGGAATGGACATTGACTCATTTGCACCGCGTCTCTCATTCTTCTGGGCAATTTCAATGAACTACTTTATGGAAATCGCCAAGATGCGTGCAGCCCGTATGCTTTGGGCAAAGATTGTGAAGCAGTTCAATCCGAAGAATCCCAAGTCGCTTGCCCTTCGCACCCACAGCCAGACTTCAGGTTGGAGCCTTACAGAGCAGGATCCTTTCAACAATGTGGGCAGAACCTGCGTAGAGGCTATGGGCGCAGTTTTGGGTCACACACAGTCGTTGCACACCAATGCACTTGATGAGGCTATCGCACTTCCTACCGATTTCTCCGCACGTATCGCACGTAACACTCAGATATATATTCAAGAGGAGACATATGTCACCAAGCAGGTGGATCCATGGGGCGGTAGCTACTATGTAGAAGCGCTTACTAATGAGATAGCTCACAAGGCTTGGGAACACATTCAAGAGATTGAGAAACTTGGCGGTATGGCTAAGGCTATCGAGACCGGGCTTCCCAAACTTAAGATTGAGGAGGCTGCTGCCAGAACTCAAGCACGTATCGACTCCGGCAAGCAGACCATTGTAGGCATCAACAAATATCGTCTTGACCACGAAGATCCGATTGACATTCTTGAGGTGGACAATACTGAGGTTCGTAAAGAACAGTGTGCGCGCCTTGAGGATCTGAAGGCAGGTCGTGATGAGGAAGCAGTTAAGAAAGCTCTTGCAGCCATTACAGAATGTGTGAAAGATCCTTCCAAGGGTAATCTTCTTGACCTCGCCGTTAAAGCTGCGGGCGTGAGAGCTACGCTTGGTGAGATTTCAGATGCATGCGAGGAGGTAGTAGGACGCTATAAAGCCGAAATCAAAACCATATCCGGAGTGTACAGCAGTGAAGAGAAGGGTGATCCCGAATTCGAGGAAGCCCGTAAGGCAGTGGCAGATTTTGCCAAGAGAGAGGGTCGTCAACCACGTATTATGATTGCCAAGATGGGTCAGGACGGTCATGACCGTGGTGCAAAGGTTGTGGCTACCGGCTACGCTGACTGTGGCTTCGACGTGGATATGGGTCCGTTGTTCCAGACTCCGGCAGAGGCAGCCCGTCAGGCTGTGGAGAACGATGTTCATATTTTGGGCGTGTCGTCGCTTGCCGCAGGTCATAAGACTTTGATTCCACAGGTCATCGCAGAACTTGAGAAACTCGGTCGTCCCGATATCCTTGTGACAGCAGGTGGTGTCATCCCGGCTCAGGATTACGACTTCCTCTACAAGGCAGGCGTGGCAGCTATCTTCGGTCCGGGCACCCGTATTCCTAAGAGTGCTCTTGAAATGATTCGCCTTCTCAACGAGGAGCGTAGTGAAGAAAATAATGCTTAATTAGCATATTGATTGATATAAGGTAAAAAAGTGTGTGGATGTTGAGAAATGTCCACACACTTTTTTGTATTTCTCAGTATATTTGCTTATATTTGCAAGACTAATTTGAAATAGCGCAACGATATGGACACCGATCAAAAGATTGAAGTCAGCACCCGGCAAGATACTGAGGCGGAAGATAACATATATGTGTATATCGAAGAGGAGGAATATGAAGAAGAGGACGTCGACATTGACGATTCTCCCTTAAATTATGCTCAGATTCCTGAAGGTATAGAGACCTATATCAAGGAGGAAAAAGATTCCGACAAAAACAGGAATGTTTCCGTATTTCTTTTATTGCTCAAGCTGCTTTCCAATCCTATAGAAGGTTGGAAGGAGGTTAGGCGAGAGGGTATAACTGTGGATGAAGCTCAGAGAAATTGTTTTTATCCATTGCTCGCCATTATGGCTATAAGTCATTTTGCCACTTTATTCTATTCAAGTCGTGTCACTTTGTCGCAGATCATTCTTGAGGCTGTTACATCTTTTGTGGGTTACTTTGCCGGATTCTTCTGTATAATCTTGCTATTAAAACTTTTGTTGCCTAAAGGTGCTGATAAATGTGTGGATACAAATTTCGGTAAGGTATTTGTAATCCTCAATTTATCATCCTTGTGTCTATTCTTCACTGCCATGGAGCTGCTACCTATGTTGTGGCCTATACTTATATTTCTGCCTTTGTGGACAGTATACGTAATATGCCGGGGGACACGTTTCTTTCGGTTTCCGGAAGAAAAAACAATTTTGTGTATAGGATTGATGTGTGTGCTTATAGTCGGACTGCCTACTTTAATCGAGTGGGGTCTTAATGAGGTTTTACCGGCTAATGTATAGCCCTTAACAGTCTTTGACCATAAGGTTACTACAAATTAAGAAATTATGAAAGCCAATCAAGTAAATATAAAGAATCGTAAAGCACATTTCAATTATGAAATAGGCGATACGTTCACAGCCGGTATGGTTTTGACCGGCACAGAAATTAAATCGATTAGAGAGGGAAAAGCAAGCCTTACCGATAGCTATTGTGTAGTAGATCGAGGGGAAGTATGGGTTAAAGGTATGCACGTATCCGAATATTTCTATGGGTCGTATAATAATCACATAGCCCGAAGAGACAGAAAATTATTACTTTCCAAGAAGGAGATTGCGAAGATAGAGAAGGAGAGTAGCGACGCTGGCTTTACGATAGTTCCGCTGCGAATATTCATCAGTGAAAAGGGCTTTGCAAAGATGGTCATCGGAATAGGCAAGGGCAAGAAAAGCTACGACAAACGTCAGTCTATTAAGGAGAGGGAAGACAAAAGGAACATTGATAGGATGTTTAAAAAATAATGAATCGTCCGGAGGAATGTCAGTTATGATGTCTTCCGGACGTAATTTTAAGGAGATAATGCAGAAGAGAAGACTTGAATTATTAGCTCCGGCAGCCAATGCTGAAATTGCTATTGAAGCATTAAAGCATGGGGCTGACGCTGTTTATATGGGTGCAACGAGCCACGGTGCCCGGAAATCGGCTGCCAATTCGATTGCAGATATATCCCAAGTGGTGAACTATGCCCATAAATTTCGTGCAAAAGTTTATGTAACTGTTAATACAATAGTTTATGAGGATGAATTTGTAGAGGTTGAAAGGCTGTGTTGGAAATTGTATAGGATCGGGGTTGATGCTTTGATTATACAAGATATGGCTCTTCTGCGTCTCAATCTTCCTCCAATAGCACTTCATGCCAGCACTCAATGTGACATTCGCACAGTTGCTAAGGCAAGATTCTTAGAGGATGTCGGTATGTCACAATTAGTACTTGCAAGGGAATTGACCTTAAGAGAAATAAAGGAGATAGTGGAAGCTGTTGATATTCCTGTTGAGTGCTTCATACACGGGGCTTTATGCGTAAGCTACTCCGGAAGGTGCCATATGAGCTGTGCTACTAACGGACGAAGTGCCAATAGAGGCGAATGTTCACAACTATGTCGGTTGCCATACACATTAAAGGATGGCAATGGAAACGTTTTGGCTCGTGATAAGCATTTGCTTTCGCTTAAAGATTTCAATGCATCGCAGAAATTAGAAGATCTCGTTAAGATAGGGGTAAGCTCTTTTAAGATTGAAGGGCGACTTAAGGAGAAGGATTACGTGAAAAATATCGTGACTTATTATAGAAGTTTACTTGATAAAATTATATCTGCTAATTCCGAATTATATGAAAGGAGTTCTTATGGGCGGAGTGAGGTGAAATTTACAGCTGTATCTGATAAAAGTTTCAATCGAGGTTTTACTGACTACTTTTTAGGGTCGAGGCGACCTGAGGGGCTTGCCTCGTTGTACACTCCTAAATCACTTGGAGAAGAGATTAAAGATGTGAGAGATTTGCATAATGGAGATGGAATTAGTTTCTTTGATAAAGATGGTAATTATCAAGGTGTAAATGTTAATAGGGTTGAAGGCAACAAGATTCTTCCGGGGCGCAAGGTGGATATTCCAAAGAATGCGGTTATTCATCGTACTTTCGATGTAGAATGGCAAAAAAAATTAGATCGAGAGACTGCAAAACGATTCATTTGGATTGATATTGACATTGATGCAACCAGTATATATGCGTGTGATGAGAGAGGTGTAGAGATTCGCTTACCATTAGAAGTCACGACTGATGTAGCCCGAAGACCAATGGACTATAAAGATGAATTCTCAAAACTTGGTAATACTATTTATAGGTTGCGAAACTATGTCTCCCGACTTGATAGCACCGTTTTCATTCCACGTTCTGAAATAGC
>CAMWTL010000025.1 GCA_947177145.1 uncultured Porphyromonadaceae bacterium | reverse complement strand
CAGCAGTCAAATTACGGGCGTAATCCGCAGTATAGCCAGGATCCTAACTATGGTCAGAATCCGCAGTATGGTCAGCAGCCCAACTACGGACAGAATCCTAATAATTTCCAACCGGTAAGACAGAATTGGCTCACTTGGGCAATCGTTGCTACAGTGATTGGTTTCCTCTTCTCGTGTATAGGTGGCATATTCGGAGTGATTGGTATAGTTCAAGCCAACAAAGCCAATAATTATTATAAGGCCGGCTATGACCAGATGGGCGACCAAGCCAACAGCACTGCAAAGTGGATGACTATTGTTGGTCTGGTGCTTGGCGGCATTGGTATCTTAGCTAACGGCTATTTCTTCTCTAACGGAGGCTTCCTTTCCTATATTTGACGATGAAATACTTCGCCATGATCGATGGGGAGAGACGTGGCCCCTACGAATTGAATCAGTTGGCTGAAGCCGGTGTGCGTCCCTCCACCTATGTTTGGTGCAAAGGGATGTCCGACTGGGAGAAGGCAGAAGATGTAGCAGACATTTGCAGGATGTTCCGGGGAAGGCTTTATGACCTTTTACATCCTAATATGTCTGTCCCTAATCAGCCGTCGCAAGGTGTCAAACCCGAAGCTGCTGGAGAGTCTCAGAGGTCAATTTCCAGATTCGACCATATTCTGCAAGACACGCGGTTGCCCTCGATAGAGGAAATCGACGCCCGGCAGGATATATCTCGCCCTCCTGCCAATATGCTTCTCCCTGCCATATTGGTGACCTTGCTGTTCTTCCCTCCGTTGGGCATATTTGCTATCTACTTTGCTGTGGCTTCGAAACGCTGTTGGGTAAAGGCAAATGAGGCTCAATCCGGCACGGAGATGAAGACAACGCCTAAAGACATGCCCTCTACCGACGACTGGCGACGACTCGCCCATGAGTATTGCCGCGCTGCCAAGATGTGGACAGGCATAACTTTCTTTATTGGTCTAATCCTATACGGTTTTCTCTTTTCTAAAATATTATAGAGGTTGCCAAAACTTTTTAGGCTGAATATGATTTTAATAGAAAAGCTCATATTGAGAAAGCTTTGTTTTAATCTTTTTCGCTTTAAAGATAAAGTTGAGGCAACATCTTACAAAAAAACATTACGATGCTTGAAATATGTTGTGGTGATTTAGCAAGTGTGCTGGCTGCGAAGGCGGGTGGTGCTCGTAGAATTGAACTTTGCTCCGGTCTGTTGGAGGGTGGGCTTACCCCTTCAATGGGCTTGATACGTGCCGCTGTTGCTTCCGGGCTGCCCGAGATAAATGTCCTTATACGTCCGCGTCCGGGCGATTTTCTATATACTCCCGAAGAACTTCTTCTTATGGAGAGCGACATCCGCGAATCAATAGGTGCGGGAGCTACAGGTGTAGTGATCGGAGTGCTCACTCCTGATGGAGACATTGACATTGAGGCGTGTCGCCGTCTTATTGAGGTGGCACGTGAAGCCGGACGTGAAGCCGGACGAGAACATGTCAATATCACCTTCCACCGTGCGTTTGATGTGTCACGCGATGCCGACAAGAGCCTTGAAGACATTATTGCCTTAGGTTTTGATTGTGTTCTTACTTCCGGTCAGGCTCCTTCGGCAGTGAGCGGGGCTCTTATGTTGAGCCATCTTGTAAGAAGAGCAAGAGGACGTATTGCTATTATGGCAGGAGCCGGTGTCACTCCGGCAAATGCACAGGAGCTGCTGGAGGTGACAGGTGTGGATAAGTTACATTCCACTGCCCGGAAACCGATAGCGAGCCGTATGAAATTCCGTCGTCCAAGAGTGCCGATGGGTGCGCCCGGCACTGACGAATACGCACCCTTGTCCACCTCTCCGGATGTAGTGGCAAAACTTGTGGCGAAGACACACAAGTGAGAATTTATAATTCCTTATTCTACAATTCCTTAAATGTCCTAATCTATGAAAAACTACTTGTCTTTGATTCTTCTGTGTATTCCGTCGGTGGTTGCAGCTGTCACTCCCGACGAGGCTCTTACATTTCTCTACTCCACTATGTCACTTCCTGATAAGGCAGACTATAAGGAGGAGTTTTACCGTCGTAACGTCGAGGCAGCTTTCAAAGCAAAAGAGGAAATGCCTTGGGGTAAGGATGTCCCGGACAGGGAATTCCTTCATTTCGTGGTGCCTGTGAGGGTGAACAATGAGAACCTGGATCTGTCACGCGAGACTTTTTATGAGATTCTTAAAGAGAGGGTAAAGGGTATGTCGATGAAAGATGCCATATTGGAGGTAAACCATTGGTGTCATGAGCACGTCACATATCAGCCTTCCGATGCTCGTACCTCCTCTCCGCTCTCTACCATGAATCAGGCTGTTGGACGCTGTGGTGAGGAATCGACCTTCACCGTGGCAGCTCTTCGCTCCATAGGTATTCCGGCACGCCAGATTTATACTCCGCGTTGGGCACATACCGACGATAACCACGCTTGGGTAGAGGCGTGGGCTGACGGTGAATGGCATTTCTTGGGTGCCTGTGAGCCGGAAGCAGAGCTTGACCTTGCGTGGTTTAACACCCCGGCTTCACGCGGATTGCTCATGAACACAAATGTACCGGGAGATTATGATGGTCCGGAAGAGGTGCTTCTTAAAGATCCTCTTTCCACACGTATCAACGTCACTGCCAACTACGCGCCGGTGGCTCAGTTGCCGGTGAAGGTGGTGAATGCGGACGGCACACCTGCGAATGGGGCAAAAGTGAGCTTCTGCATCTATAATTATGCGGAATACTATCCTGCGGTCACAAAAACTGCCGATGACAACGGTGAGACTTCGCTTACTACCGGACTTGGTGATATGTTTGTGTGGGCTACCGACGGCACCAATTTCGGATTTGCCAAGGGTTCGGCAGCTGATTATGTTGCAGCCCCGGTGACAAAAGGTTCGAAGGTAGCCGAACCGATAAGCAAGCAACCGTTGACGATAGTGCTTGATAAGAATGTAAATTATGAAGGGGTAGTGGAATATAGTATCATTCCTCCTTCATCGGCTGCGGCTTCCCCCGGTGTATCGCCGGATCAACGCGCTGCCAATGACCGTCGTCTGGCTCGTGAGGATTCTATACGACACGCCTACACAGCTACTTTTGCTACTCCCGAATCGGCTGCCAAGGCTGCCGTTAAATTGGGGCTTGATCAGGATAAGCTTACTAAAATACTTATTGACTCACGAGGTAATCACAGAACTATAGAACAGGCACTTGAATGTCTGGATCCTGTGCGTAGAAGTATGGCTGTTGATTTGCTGATGAACGTGAGCGAGAAGGACCGTCGCGACATACCTATGAATGTGATTTCAGACCATGTGGTTAAAGTTATAGGTTACGGACTTGATCCGGATGACGACAACTACACCGAGGATCCCGATTTTATGGGTATGGAGAAGAATTGTTTCGATAAATATGTGTTGAATCCACGTATTGAAAACGAAACTCTTACCTCATGGCGCACAGATTTAAGATCGAAATTCTCAGATGAGCAGCTTACACGGTTTCGGAAGAATCCCGTGCTGCTTGTAGAATGGGTAAGAGACAGTATTGAAGCTGCACCCGGAGAGAATCCTCAACGCCTGCGCATGTGTCCCGGAAGTGTTGTCCGAGAGCGACGTGCTGACCCCTTGTCAAGAGACATCTTCTTTGTGGCGTTAGCCCGTACGGCAGGCATTCCGGCAAGAATTGATCCGGTGACCGGTGCCACTCAGTATGTTGCCACTCCATATCTTAACCCCAAGCTGCAACCGGATTGGGTAACCGTAGATTTGGATGAAAAGGTTAGTATGACCACTCCGTTAGGCGATTCCTCCACTTCTACTAAGGGCAAGCCCTCAACTCTGAAAATCAATTTCTCACCGGAGGGATATGTGACGGATCCTAAATACTATTCTCAATTCTCTCTGTCGCGAATAATTGACGGCACACCCGTTTTGCTTGAATATCCGGAGGAGGCTACGGTCGAGACCTTGTTTAGCTCTCCTGCCGAGATTCAACCGGGACAGTATATTCTTACCACAGGTCAACGTCTTGCTGATGGTGGTGTACTGGCGCGAAGTGAGTTTTTCAATATCGAGCCGGGCGAGAATATGGTCAGGGATCTTACAATCCGTCAAGACAATGCATCCGTGTCGGTGATAGGCTCCTTGAATGCGGAGAATATCTACCACGACATTGCCTCGGACACTGATAAAAGTCTGCTTTCAACCACCGGACGCGGTTATTATGTGGTAGCTTTGGTGAGTCCGAGCCACGAGCCGTCAGCCCATATGCTTAACGACATTTCTGCTTTAGCGAAAGAATTTGAGGAAAGCGGCAACAAGATAATGGTGCTGTTTGAGGATAAGGACAAGGCAGAGCGTTTCGACAAAACTCTCTTCCCGAATCTTCCCTCTACGGTGGTTTTGGGTATAGATAATGACGGATTGACAAGAAATGAGATTGTCGAGTCGATTCATCTCAATGCTCCTGCCGATCCGATAGTGGTTATAGCCGATTCATTCAACCGTATTGTCTGGGCTTCCACAGGCTACGGCGTTGGCAACGGCGACCGCCTGCTCTCCACGCTCCGAAGCTTAAAGGAGTGAAAGCTCCACAATATAGTCAGCGGAAGTGGGTAGTGAGTCGAGTTGAAGCAGGGTATGAGTACCCTGCTTGGAATACTTTACAGGACGTTTTGAAGCATATTCAAATGCTTTCTTAACCTTTAAGTCACCGGGGAGCAGTATAGCTGTTGTCTCCGGTGTCATTATATGCACGAAAAGACGGTCTCCCTTACGGGTTGTCGTACCCCAAGATTGGGCAGGAAAAGGTCCGGCTTCTGTGCCATAGATTGTCTCACCATTCTCGCGCATCCATTCTCCGATCTCTTTCAGACGGTCGAGGGCGGTAGCGGGAAGATCACCACTTGGTTGCGGTCCGATGTTAAGCAGTAGATTGGCACCCATTCCGGCAGCCTTTACCAGATAACGGATAAGAGTGGTGGCATCCTTGTAGTTTTGGTCATTGATTTTATATCCCCACATACCATTCATAGTGTTGCACGTCTCAAGAGGGAGACGACTTATCTCTTGCCCTGACATACCGGCTGTGTTCTCACCCGGAAGGTCACGTTCAAATATCTGCAAGTCTTCTCCGGGGAAAGGGCTTTGGTGATGGTTGTTAGCTACCATACATCCCGGTTGGAGAGAGTGGATAAGTTCATATTGCTTGTCGAGCTGCCAATCGAATGGGGTGGCATCCTCGTCGTGGTCCCACCAGCCGTCAAACCAGATGGCACGTATCGGACCGTAATTGGTGAGCAGTTCGGTGAGTTGACGGTTCATAAAACCGTAATACGAATCCCAATCGGGTTTGAGATTGCGTCCGGTGGTATGTCCAGTACGTCCGAGAGGATAATCCGGACGCATCCAGTCAAGATGGGAATAGTAAAGATGGAGAGCTATCCCTTGTGCCTCACATTCCTCTGCCAATTCTTTTAGGATGTCGCGTTTGAAAGGTGTGCCGTCAACGATGTCGTAGTCTGATTCGGCGGTGTCAAACATAGAGAAGCCGTCGTGATGACGGGAGGTGATACAGATATACTTGGCTCCGGAATCCTTTATGGCGCTTACCCATTCCTTGGCATTGAAATTGGCAGGGTAGAAACCCTGAGCCGCTTTCTTATACTCCTCAGCGGTCGGCCCGTAATTAAGGTACCATTCTCCTTGCCCAAACATACTATATATGCCCCAATGAAGGAAAATACCGAAACGGTCAGCCTCAAACTCCCGCTGCGATTTCCGCACCTCCTCCGACGGCACATATGTTGCCGCTTCGGAGACAGGTTTAGCTATAATCTCCGTATTTATAGGGAAGAATGTCAGTGTCAATGAGCTAATAGTAGCACAGATAGAAGCTTTGAGTAGGTTTTTATGTTTGATATGTTGATACATAATATTTTTGAAATGAAAGGTTAGTAAAAGAGCATTGATAAATTGCCAAATACCCAGTGAACATTAATAGGATATGTAGGATGTTAAAATTCAATGGTTGCTTTTCGGGTCTTTTTATGAAAAGTCGAATAAGGATGGTCTTGATGTTTTCATTATAGCAGCAAGTTCGGGACAAGGAACTGACTCCAATTCCTTCGGTTCCCATTTTAACAATCCACCACCATAGCTACGCCCATGTGCCATAAGCACCTCTTTAGGGATAGATTGGAGTATCTTCCAAACCTTTTTTGAAAATGAAGTGCCATTGAAAAGATACTTATATTCGTCTTTGGGATATAGCATAAGATATGAATTTGTTGCCGTAGCACCGGCTTCATTCAAAATAAAGCGTATTGGTAATTTACCATTATCCCTACCCATATAAGAGACTAAGATTGGAGAAACGTCCCTTTTTTCACATTTATACCATGGAGACCTGTTTTTACAATTCGCTTTCAAATTCACTCCGCATGACAGACCATAGGAGAGGTAGGCTGAAAAGCCTGAGTATTTTGTTCTAACGACTTCATTCGGTTCACTACACGTTATCAGGTAGAGGTTATTTTCATTAGCAAGGGCTTGATCAAAAACATCCGAATTCAGTTTTCTTGGTGGTGGGATCACAAGAGTTAATACTTTCTTGGAAATCCCATACTTATCAACCGTATCTTTATCTACCACAAAGAAATTATTGTCACCCGTAGCTATTCCTCGCTTAATGTTAAAGAAGGTACCGATAGTTGGTTGTGAAGATTGTTCATATGACTCTCTACACACTACTGCCTCAGTCCATTTTGATAAAGAGCTAAGATCATCTTTTTCTATAGCTTTCTTTACCGCCGGCTGATTCAAATCATTTCCCCAACTAAACCTTACCGGGTTCTTTGTAGGTTGGCTATTCCTAAAGATTACCACTGCTGATGACACCAAAGCATCATTAAATTGTAGGTCTTCCGCCCTAAAGCAGTGGATGGAAATAAGATCAACTTTGTCAAGTAGAAATTTCCGGAGAGCAGATCCATAATTTACTGATAAAAATTCTGCCGGAATTAGCCAGCATGATATTCCCCCTTCAATAAGCCATTGAGTTGAAAGGATTAAAAAGTATAGGTAAAGTCCCGATAAGCCGGATACGTCGATATTATACAAATCTTTGATTTTTCGGGATAACTCCATCTTCATATCCTTTGAAAGATGGTGATGTCGTGAGTAAGGAGGATTGGCAATTATCAATGAGAAATCGGGCTGTGGAGTGGTTTTTAAGAAATCCTGATTGATGATATCTATATTATCACTTTTCCATAGTAAAGAGGTCGGGATATAGTAATGTTCGTCAATCTCATATCCTACGCTTCGATTGATATTTACACGTTCAGATAAAACTGAATAGAATACGCCTGTCCCAATAGCAGGTTCAAGAAAACTATCCACAGTATCTCCTAAATATTGTTTTAGGTGGTCGCATATTTGGCAAGCTAAGGGATAGGGTGTGGAGTATTGACCAAGCTTGTTTCTCGCGGCAAGACTCTTTTGGCTATCCAGTTCTTGTTGTAATTGTTGACGTTTAAGCTCAATATCCCTCATACCCCTAATTTGTCAAAGTCACTTATACGATGTTCCCAAACCCAATCTATGCCCTCAGCAGCTTCATATCCAAGAAATCCCGTGTCGAAATATCCACAGAGAAACAGACAGAAGCTGATATCATTCCCGTATGTGGCTCTTAACTGGTTAATTTTAGTAGCCTCCTCTTTCCGTCTTTTATTGGTGTTGGTAAAATCACCTGCTGATTTACATTCTACTAAAATGGGATACTCTGAGATCGTCTCAGGTCTTATAACCACATCTATCGGCATATTGACAGTTTTAGAATCTCCTAATTTTACCGGTACATTTACATGGTAAGAAAATGTGCGTGGTAGCATAGACTTGAAATTATCTACTTTCTTGATGAAGAGGTAACCTTTAGCTTCGAGATATATGCCGATAGCTTTTAACTGTCTTTTCTCTTGCTCAGTACGTATTATAGGGTCTGATAATGCTCCTGTCAAGCGATCAGCTATTATATAGGCACTTCGGCTTCTTTGTTGCGGGGTAATGGATTTACCTGATAACCACGGAAATAAATCTTTATCAAGCATTGTTCTGATAGGCTTCAACACTCTGGTGAGCGAATCCATAAGCTCCGTAGTAGCAATAGATTTAGGCAGCTTATCCTTCTCTAAACTTTTTAGAAATGATTTAGATAGGTATGAAAGCCCTGCAAGTCTTTCTTGTGCCAATGGTGGAGCGGTAACCATTCTTAACACACTGAGGATTTGTGGTGAGTTAAGAATGGTTTCCGGTGTCAATTCTGTGAAATCTTTTGTCAGACACAATGTTGACATAACTTTTTTAAGCGCATCCTTACGTGCTGTCTGAAAAGCTATGGGAGCAAATTCCATAAACCATTTGTTGTAGAATTCAACCGATTCCCAAGAATCTGTTTTCCACTTTTCAATTTGTCGTATGTTTGCACCCGGTGTAGACATAAGATGTAGCTTAAATGAGATATAAGGATTGGAATGAGGTTAGGTTAGGAGTGGAGGTGGGGGAGGGAGGCGGCGCCCAGCACGGCTGCGTCGGCTCCGTTGAGTCCGGAGATGAGGAAACGCACACGGTCACGATAGAGATGGAGTGCGTTCTCGCGGAATGATTCCATCATCGGAATCAACAAAAGATCACCGGCATTCGCCACACCTCCGAAGAGTATGATGGCTTCCGGATCGGTGAAGGCTGCAAACTCGGCTGCTGCTTTACCAAGACAATGCCCCGTATAGTCATAAACCTCTTTCGCCAGTTTGTCACCCTGACGTGCAGCTTCACACACTAATTTCGCTGTAAGTCGGTCGTCAGGGATGTTACGCAGTGTTGATGGTTCTGACGATACGTTCAGAAGATGCCGCGTAGTGGTAAGTATACCCTTGGCAGAGGCTACGGTCTGAAGACAACCGGTGCGCCCGCATCCACATGGACGGTCAGCCGCGAAGGGGAAAGTTACGTGACCCAACTCACCCGCAAAACCGCGTGTGCCGGAAAGCAGATGTCCGTCGCATACGATGCCGGCTCCCACGCCTGTGCCGAGCGTCAGCACGATAAAGTTTTTCATACCCGCAGCAGCCCCATACATCATCTCGCCTATGGCAGCCGCGTTGGCATCGTTGGTGACAGTGGTGGGGAGCTTAAGCCTTGCCTGTACCATTGTGCCCAATGGAATTGGTGAGGGCCAGGGTAGGTCGGTGGCAGCTTCGATACTTCCGGTGATGGCATTTGCACAGGGTGCGCCAATGCCTATGCCGATAATCTGGTCTTCGAGTTGGGCGTTCTTAATCATTGAGGTGACTTTAAGGGCAAGCGTATCTGCCCATTCCTCGATTGTGGCTGTAGCAGTCGGGAAAGAGTCTCTTACGAGGATATGTCCTACGGAGTCAACGATAGCAAAGACCGTATTAGTGCCACCGAGGTCAACGCCTATGGTGAAAGGAGGGTAAAGTGGGGTCATAATTTATATGGAGATTTCATTATAAAAATCGAAGGAAGATGCGAATTATTCCGCTTGTGAAGTTACGAAAAAACTTTGAATTGTCCAAAAATATTTACAAAGGGTGTCCGAAATCGGACAACTGTCCGCTATCGTACAGTATGAAATTTAGTTAATATATTATGAATTAATAATTTAAAAGTTTGGCACGAATATTGTTGTGTGTATGGTGTGACAACGTACAGTATACAGTAAAACTAAACATAATCATGGACAGAGAAATCCCGAAATCGGAACAAAGAAAAGAGGCACGTAAACGCTACCTTAAGATAGGAGGTGTGGTTGTGGCGGTGGCAGCGGTGATTGTGGTTATCTTCTCACTCCTGAAAGAGTCAATAAAGGAGAGCGACCTTACAATAGGTAAGGCGGAGATTGGCACACTGGAAAGCACCGTCTCAGCCTCCGGCAAGATTGTGCCATTATATGAACTTGCGGTTGTGTCGCCCGTGAGCACCAAGATACTTGAGGTATATTGCAGCGAAGGAGACGGAGTGAAAGGTGGTGAACCGTTGCTCAAACTCGACTTGCAGTCTACGGAGATAGAGCTTCAGCGACTGATGGATGAGGCAGCGATGAGGAGTAACGATATAGAGCAAGCCAAACTCAATGATGCCACTTTCCTGACTGATCTGGAAATGCGCATCAAGGCTAAGGAGATGTCGGTGAGCCATCTGAAAGCGGAGGTTGCCAATGAGCGACGACTCGACAGCATAGGCAGCGGCACAGGTGACCGTATCCGCGAGGCTGAATTGGCATATGCCACGGGTCAGCTTGAGCTTGAGCAGATGAAAGTGCAGCTGGGCAATGAACGCAAATCTCACGGGGCAGCTCTTCGCTCACGCCAACTCGAAGGGACAATCTCACGTCGTAACTTGGCAAATATGGAACGTACACTTGAAGATGCCCGTATAAAGGCACCCCGGAAAGGAACCGTGACTTTCCTCAACAAAAACCTTGGCACGAGTATCGGAGCAGGTGAGAAGCTTGCTGTCATCTCCGATCTTGAGCATTTCAAGATTGAGGGCGACATACCTGAGACAAATTCCGGCAAGCTCGCATTGGGTTCGGGTGTGAACGTGCGCATAAACCGCAATATCGTGAAGGGTCACATCGGGCACGTGTCGCCACAGAGTGTAAACGGTATGGTGCAGTTTACAGTGATTCTCGACGAGGACAGTGCAGCACTTCTCCGCTCAGGACTCCGCACAGAGCTGAACGTAATCTATGACGTGCAGGAGAATGTGACGCGCATCCCCAACGGCTCCTACTTCCAGGGACCGGGCGTATATGAGCTGTTTGTGAAGACCGAGCCCGGAAGATTGGAGAAGCGCACTGTTTCCTTAGGCGACAGCAACTTCGACTACGTAGAGGTGAAAGCGGGTATCGCTCCCGGCGAGGACGTTGTAGTGAGCGATATGAGCGCCTTTAAGAAAAAGAAATCAATCAACCTCAAATAATTCTCTAATCTCCTAATAGATTACCCCTTATATTACCCTCTCCCGTACCTCTTCACTAAACCCTCAACCTTAAACTCCCTCCTCTAAACACTAAACATTAAACCATAAACTCTAAACCCTAAACAAAAAATGGAAATAATTAAATTAAAAGACGTAAACAAAGTTTACCGCACAAAAGAGATCGAAACCCTCGCACTTGAAAACGTGAACTTAGACATCAAAGAGGGTGAGTTTGTAAGCATTATGGGTCCTTCAGGATGTGGCAAGTCAACCCTGCTCAACATCATCGGACTTCTCGACACCCCGACTTCCGGCACAGTAAAGATTATGGATAAGATGACTGCCGATATGAACGACAGCCAGCTCTCAGCCTTCCGTAACGCCAACATCGGCTTCGTGTTCCAGAGCTTCCACCTCATCCCGTCGCTCAATGTGTCGGAGAACGTGGCACTTCCCCTTGTCTACCGTCATGGTGTCAGTGCAAGCGAGCGTCATAAACTCGTAGACGATGTATTGCGCCGTCTCGGCTTGAGCCATCGTATGCGTCACCTTCCCGGTCAGCTCTCCGGTGGTCAGTGTCAGCGTGTGGCGATAGCCCGAGCCATAGTAGGAGACCCCAAGATAGTCCTCGCCGACGAGCCGACCGGTAACCTCGACTCAAAGATGGGTCAGGAGGTGATGGACATACTTCACAAACTGAATAAGGAGGACGGCCGTACCATAGTGATGGTGACCCACAACGAGGCACAAGCACGTATGACCGACCGCATCATCCGCTTCTTCGACGGCAGACAGGTGGAATAACTCCGCGTCAGACAGGTGGATTTCCATAATGCAATTTTCAAGAGAATCGAACTATGAACTATATAAGGCAATTATTTTATGATATGCGCCATCAGAAGATGATGACGTGGGTATCAATCGGTGGAACGGCTGTCTCCATCTTCTTGGTGCTGGTGTTCTTTATGTATAATAGTCTTCCTACTGTGGAGGTCGCGCCTGAGACACATCGTCAGCGCATCTATGGTGCAATGAAATTATATGTAGAATTGACCGGTGAAGGGAAAGAAGGCTGGAACGCATCAGGCGGATTGTCATACGATGCGGCACAAAAGTTGTATGGTGATCTTGATGGTGTGGAAGCAATAAGCTATGTAAGTTCGGGATCCGGTTCTATAAACGTGATTGTAGATGGAAAACCACCGGTATCGAGTATTGCCATCGGAGTAGACGGTAATTTTTGGAAAATATATAATTTCAATTTTATCACCGGACGTCCTTTCACCGAGGAGGAATGTCTTAACACGACAAGACCACCGATAGTGTTATCGGAGAAAATGGCTCGTCATCTTTTCGGCATTATAGATGTGGTGGATAGAGAGGTAAACATAGGGGGAAGACCTTATGTGGTAGTCGGAGTGGTAGAGGATGTTAATCCTATCCTGAGAAACACTTGGGCAGATGTGTATATGCCACTTGGTGAGGAATGGCGTAAGGGCTGGGATAACCAGCCTGCCTATGTCTTTTTAGGCTCTCTCAAGGTGTTGCTCCTCTATGCGGAGGGCACCGATCCGGAAAATATCAAGGCTCAGGTGCGATCGAG
Organism: uncultured Porphyromonadaceae bacterium; assembly: GCA_947177145.1. Lineage (GTDB taxonomy): Bacteria > Bacteroidota > Bacteroidia > Bacteroidales > Muribaculaceae > Lepagella. The sequence continues at coordinate 8,658 of CAMWTL010000025.1, read as the reverse complement.
ATATGCTACACTTAATTCGGAATTGGAGAAACTGGGAGGGAAGACACAATATGACAATAGCCCATATGATGCTGAGACCATGGGTAAGAATAGTTGGAGCAAATCACCGACTGTCACAAATATAGCTGCCAAACGGTGGCTTGTGTATGCCCTCCTTCTTCTTCTCCCTGCCATCAATCTGAGCAGTATGATGCGCGGTAGGCTTCAGCATAGGATTTCGGAGATTGGCGTGCGCCGGGCTTATGGGGCACGACGCAGAGATATAGTGGGTCAGCTACTTGGAGAGAACTTTGTGGTGACAATAGTGGGGGGCTGCATAGGATTGATTCTAAGCTATGTGTTTATGCTCTTTTTCTCTTCCGCATTCTTCTCAATGGTGGATCGTTGGAGTAGCTTGGCGGCAAAGATGGCAACCCCCACATTCAGTATGCTATTCTCTTGGCAGGCGTTTGCCATAGCTTTGGGAGCTTGCTTCGTGCTTAATGTTCTCACGGCAAGTGTCCCAGCGTGGCGTGCTTCCTCCTTGCAACCGGCTTTGGCAATATCAAAAAACAAATCCTAAAAGCAGAGAAAGATGAAACGCAACTTATTGACACAGATGAGGAATGAATGGCGCGACAATCTATGGCTTATGCTTGGATTGGCTATAGTGAGCCTTACCATATGGCTTTTCTGCTCGGCACTGTTCTCTACTGCGAAGAACTATTTTCTTCCGTTGGGATTTGATGAGGAGGATGTCTATGTGCTTTCAGTGGGTCACCTTGACCCTACTGCGCCTACTTATATAGATTTCGGAGAGCTGACTCGTGAGAAGGCCAGCGATGATATGCGTGGCTTGATTGCTCGGATAAGGGAAAGCCAAAATGTGGAAGTGGCAGCCTTTTCAGATAACGGTACGCCCTATAAAATGTCTGCCATTAATTCCGGATTAAATATCATAGGTGAGGAGCCGGATACAATTGGTTTTGCCGGAAATTTCCGTTCACTTAGTCCGGAGGGTGTAAAGGTGCTTCGGCTGCGAAGTCTCACCGGTAAGGATGAGAACTATCTTAAGGGCAAACTTGAGGCAGGTGAAATTTTGGTTTCTCCTGATCCCTATTGGGAGAGAGAAAAAATGAGTATTCTCAACGAATGGGGTGTCCCGGTATCAAGGTTCCCGGCAGAAGAACTTGTGGGGAAGAATGTGATAATGAGTAATGACTCGGCAAGCAGGTATCATGTGGCTGATGCGGTGGCACTGGTGAGACGCAGTAGTTTCGATAATCCTTGGGGTGGTGGTGTAATCCTTCCGATCAATGAAGAGGGCGACATATGTAGGGTAAGAGAGATCTTAGTACGTGTGAAGCCTGGCAATGGCGATAAGTTCTGTCAAGAATTTGAATCCACACCCGATATGCTAAGCCGGCGAAACACTTATCTTTACGGACTCACCTCGCTTTCAGATATGGGTACTGCCGTAGAGAAGGATGATGTATTGGATGTCAGGCTTTATGTGGCGCTGATTATATTCTTCTTGATTATTCTTTTCCTCGGACTGTTGGGCACATTCTGGTTCCGTATGCAGCAGAGGGTGAGTGAGATCGCTATCCGTAGGGTGTGTGGCGCGTCACGCTGGGCTATCTTCCGCCGTGTGCTCGGAGAGGGTATGCTCCTTCTGATAGGAGCGAGTGTGTTGGCTGCTATAGTAGGCTGGGCGTTCATTAAGCAGACCGATTTGATTCAGGGCTTCACTACGATTCAGCTGATATGGTTTGAGTTGGCTACAATGGCGATTGTGGCATTCGGCATAGTTTTGAGTATTATCTATCCTGCTTGGAGGGCTATGCAGATAGAGCCGGCAGAGGCAGTGAGAGATGAGTAATAAAGCAACCGAAACATTATGAATTACTTTAAACAGATATATTATGAGATGCGCCATCACAGGATGATGACGTGGGTGTCGATAAGCGGCACTGCCTTGGCAATCTTTCTGGTGATGACGTTTATTATGGCTGACGGAATCGGACGTGTGGAGCTTTCGCCGGAATCGAAGAGGTCGCGCATTATGAATGGTATGAATGTCCATGTGATAGGTATAGAGTCGCCCACCAATATGGGTTCGAATGGATTGAATGCCAATTTAGCCAAGAAGCTTTATACTAATCTCGACGGCATAGAAATGATTTCGTTTGTCGGGGCGAGTGGTGCTAGTGAAAAGATAGGTTTCAACGGTGTCCCCACTGTTAAATGCAGCAGCCGTGGAGTGGATGAGAATTTCTGGAAGATGTTCGATTTCCGGTTTATCGACGGCAGACCGTTCGACGCAGCCGAGCGTGAGGCGGTGGCAAATGTGGTGGTTGTTACCCGTAGTCTTGCGCGAAGCCTCTTTGCTGAAGATAAGGTAGCTGGAAGAGAGATTGAGATAGAAGGCAGCCCTCATACTATAGTTGGAGTTGTGGAGGATGTAAGTCCACTTTTCAGCAATACATTCGCAGAGATGTTCACGGTCTTCAACGTTGACCAGCAGAAATGGCCCGATTGGAACAACTGGCTTGGGGCAACAGAGGTCTACCTGCTTCGCGAGGAGGGTGTGACCCCCGAAGCCATAAAGAAACAGGTAGAGACACGCTACAAGCAAATTGCTCCGGAGGCGGAGAAGGATGATTATAATGTGATTTACCATCTCCAGCCTTACACGTCGGATGATTTGCAGTCGCTCCACGGGGTTCAGAATGATCCGGAAACTGAGCAGCATCATCGCAGGCAATGGCTCATCTACGCTTTGCTTATTCTTCTCCCGGCAATCAACCTGAGCAGTATGACGCGCAGCCGTCTGCGCCACAGGGTAGCGGAGATAGGTGTCAGGCGAGCTTTCGGAGCGAAGCGCACCGACATCATTGCCCAGCTCTTAGGGGAGAACTTCATAATAACCTTAATAGGGGGTGCAATTGGTCTGGTGTTGAGCATTCTGTTCATTATGCTCTTCTCCAATCTCCTTTTCAATTACAATATCTCCTCCAATTCTTTGAAGGTGATAGATGTGCGTCCGGAGTTTGAGATGCTCTTCAGATGGGGTAACTTCCTTATTGCCCTCGCAGGATGCTTTATATTGAATATGCTCAGTGCCACCGTTCCGGCGTGGCGTTCTTCGCGGATTATGCCCGCCCAGGCTCTCTCAACCCATTAAAATTCTCTCAACCCATTAAATTATAGTAAGCAGATTATGAAACGAAATTTATTGACACAGATCAGAAGCGAATGGAGGGAGAATATATGGCTCGTGGTGGAACTCCTTGTGGTGACGGCTGTGATATGGCTTATCGGCATCCTTTTCTATGGTAAGACAAAGAATTATTTCAAACCTATCGGCTATGATTATAATAATATCTACACCGTAGAGCTCGGGAAAATAGTTGCCGGCAGTCGCTACTATGAAGGCGATATAAATGATTGGGAGGGCTGGCAAACCGATCTTCAGGAACTTATTGAACGCCTCAACAAAAATCCTCATTTGGAAGGGGCAGCGTATTATGAAGGGGCACTCCCCAATAGCAATCTTCAAGGTGGCACCCATATAGAGAAAGTCGATGTTGAGGATTCGGTGACATATCTCGGTAGAATACGTAACGGATCGCCTGAGCTTGTAAGGTTGATGCAGTTGGAGAGCGCAACGGGTAAAACCACTGAGCAGTTGGAGGAGATACTTCGCAGAGGTGATATGCTTATTTCCGAAAGTGAGGATTATAAGGCTGCCGGGCGCAATGTGATGGATCTTATCGGCACCCGCGTGTACCGTGGCGAGGGGACAGGTATCTATAAAGTCGGTGATGTAATTCGCGGTGTGCGCGACAATGAATATGCAGATGAGTGGGGCACAATAGTGTTCCCAATGCTGAAGCCGAGAGGTATTTTCAATTCAAACTCGGTGCAGGTGGCTTTCCGGGTGCGCGACGGTCACGACAAGGAGTTTTTGAAAGAATTTGAGGAGAATCCCGAATTGCGCAGGCAACGCAATGTCTATCTCTTGGCTCCCAAAGCCCTGACCGATATACGTGAGGAGGATGTACGCGAGACGGAGACCGGGCTTCGTATGCTCGGGTGCCTTATGTTTTTCCTCTTGGTGACTATGTTTCTCGGCTTGACCGGCACATTCTGGTTCAGGATCCGTCAGAGGGTAGGAGAGATAGCCTTGCGTAAGGTGTGCGGAGCCACACGTGCCGACATATTCCGCCGCGTGATAGGGGAGGGTATGATCCTGCTCCTCATAGCAGCCGCGTTGATGTCGGCGATAATATGGCCGATGTCAGACTATTTCATCAACACCTTTAACTGCACCCGTCCGGAAATGCTGGTGTTTGAAGCGATTGCGATAGCTTTAGTGGCTTTGGGCATAGTGGTTAGTCTTTGGTATCCGGCACGCAACGCGATGCGTGTGGAGCCGGCGTATGCGCTGAAGTCGGAATGATATAAGCTAAAATATTAAGATTATGAATTATCTGAAGCAGATATATTATGAGATGCGCCATCACAGGATGATGACGTGGGTGTCGATAAGCGGCACAGCCTTGGCTATCTTCCTGGTGATGACATTCGTTATGGCAGAAAGAATCAATACCGTGGAGATGGCGCCTGAGTCGAATAGGTCGCGTATAATGAGCGGCACGAATCTGCACCTCGAATCCAACACCAACGCTTTCTTAGGCTCTACCTGGGGCATTAATCCCGATGTGGTGAAAAAGCTCTATGGCAATCTCGACGGTGTGGAAGTGGTGTCTTACATAAAGGCATGGGGAGACGTACACGATGTGAACGTGAAGGGTGAGGAATCCTTCGCTTGTGAGGCATTGGATGTAGATGAGAACTTCTGGAAAGTCTATGATTTTCGGTTTATCGATGGCAGACCCTTCGATGAGGCTGAACGCAAGGCTGAGGTGAAGTCGGTGGTGATAACCCGCTCCACAGCCCGTAAGCTCTTCGGAGAGGAGAAGGTGGCAGGTCGTGAGATAGAGATCGGGATGTATCCCTATACGGTGATAGGTGTGGTGGAGGATGTAAGTCCTTTGCTTGGCAACTCCTATGCCAAGCTCTACCGAATATACAACATAGAGAGTGATAAAGGCCAGGAGAACACCCAATGGTTTGGCAACACCTCCGCACGCCTTCTTCTGAAAGAGGGTAAGTCGCCGAAGGAGGTGAAGCATCAGGTGGAGGAGCGTTACCGTCAGCTCTCATCGGAGGCTGCCAAAGAGGGGATGAGACTGATATATCACGGGCAGCCTTACACAGCCGAAGACAATGCTGCGGGAAGCCATGGTAGCAACAATACTCCTCCGACGGAGCGTCACCAACGTATACAGTGGGTAATTTATGCCATACTGATATTGGTGCCCGCCATCAACCTCAGCAGTATGACCCGCAGCCGCTTGCGTCACAGGGTAGCGGAGATAGGTGTGCGTCGAGCTTTCGGGGCAAAGCGTGTAGACATAATCACGCAGTTGTTTGGCGAGAATCTCATAATAACTTTCATAGGGGGCTGCATCGGGCTTGGTCTTAGTATCCTATTCCTTATCTATGCTTCCACCTTCCTGTTCAGTTATTCTTCAATATTTGATTCCCTTGAAATCCTCGACACCACTCCCGATTTGAAGATGGTGTTCAGCTGGGGCAACTTCTTTATAGCATTAGGTATATGCCTTGTGCTGAATATCCTGAGTGCAACTGTTCCTGCTTGGAGAGCCTCACTCGTAGACCCTGCCACAGCACTTTCATCAAGATAAACCATTACAGCTATGAAAAGGTCGTTATTAGCACAGATAAAAAATGAATGGCGTGATAATCTTTGGCTTGTGGTAGCCCTCACGGTTGTCACCGGATTGATATGGGGTGCTTCCGTTATGTTCTACAGAACTATCAAGCCCACCCTGCTCCCCCGTGGATTTGAATATAAGAATGTCTACACGCTTAGTTTGAAGCAGGTGTCGAAATCGTCGCCCTATTACACGGAAATCGCTTCTGATGAGTATACGAAAGCCTCTTACGACGATTTCAAGTCGCTCATCACCCGGCTCAGGGAGAATCCCAATGTCGAGAAGGTGGCGTTTCATTGGAGTGCAACCCCTTATACACTGAATTACAACGGTGGCAGTCTGGCAAGAACCGATGTTAAGGATTCCATCACCTACACTGCCAATGTGCGTTACGGGTCGCCCGACATTGCGGGCGTATTGGGCTATGAAAGTGTCACAGGCAAGACCACGGAGCAGTTGACAGAGATACTGAGGCGCGGTGAATTGCTTGTGGGTGACAGCTGGACATATAGGGAATCGGGACGCGATGTTATGGATCTTTTGGGTAAGACCGTTATCCTGAATAATGACACCTCACATATATATAGGGTGGGTGATATAATCAGGAATGTACGTCGTATGGATTTCGAAGACAGTTGGGGCGGCACTGCTATAGTGCCTCTCAGTGAGGATACCCCTTGGGGAGATGTGGTAATCAAGATAAAAGATGGCCACGACAATCGCTTCAAAGAGGATTTCAGGAACGACAGGAGTCTGCGCCGCCAGCGCAACATCTATTTCTCCGACCTTACACGGCTTGCCGATACCCGTGAGGTGGTGCAGCGAAGTGGGTTCACTTCTCAGCATATGTTGATTTGTCTTATGTCATTTCTCCTGCTCACCATATTCTTGGGTCTGTTGGGTACATTCTGGTTCCGCATCCAGCAGAGGATTGGAGAGATAGCCATAAGGAAAGTGAACGGTGCTACAAAGGGCGACATTTTCCGGCGTGTGCTTGGCGAGGGTATGATCCTGCTGCTTGTTGCCTCCTTGGCTATGTCAGTGATAATATGGCCCTTTGCAAAATTCTTCACAGATATGTTGCAATCTACTTATCTTGAAATGTTCATATTTGAGTTCATAGCAATAGGATTGGTGGCGTTGGGAATCGTGTTGAGTCTATGGTATCCCGCTGCTAAGGCTATGCGCATAGAGCCGGCAATAGCTTTGAAATCGGAGTAAAAAATTAACCTGTATACGATATGGATAGAATGAAACATAGCTTGATTTTCATAATGTTGATAGTAATCGCTTTCGGGGTAGAGGGTGCGGAGCCTATGCACCTCTCTCTCCCGGAGGCAATTGCCCGGGCACGCACCAACAGTGTGGATGCCGAAGTGGCTCTCAACCAGCTTAAAAGTGCCTATTGGGGCTATCGCTCTTATCGGGCGGAACTGTTGCCGGAGATTTCATTCCGAGGCACGGTACCCTCTTATCGTAAGCAATACAGCTCTTATATGAACAGCGAGGGCAGTTATACATTCGTGCCTAATAATTATCTTCAGATGCAGGGTGAGCTATCTATGGCACAGAACATATGGCTCACCGGAGGAACGGTGTCGGTCAACACTTCGCTCGACTTCTACCGGCAGATGGGGAGAGGCGCCTACAACCGCTATATGTCTATCCCCGTGGCTATAACTCTTAACCAGCCTATTTTCGGCGTGAACCATATAAAATGGGACCGTAAGATAGAACCTGTAAGATATGAGGAGGCTAAGGCACGCTATCTGAGTGACACGGAGGATGTGGCAACCTCAGCCATACAGTATTATTTCGCACTCCTTATGGCAAGGGAGAATTATGCCATTGCACGTCAGAATCTCGAACAGGCAGAGCGTCTTTATGAGGTGGCAAAGGAGAAGCGGGATATGGGGCGCATAAGCCGTAACGATCTTCTCCAGATGGAGCTTAATCTCTTGAATGCAAAAACGGATATGACTGATTGTGAGAGTAATCTTAAAAGCAACGTCTTCCAGCTATGTACCTTCCTTGACCTTGATCTTGATACGCAGATAGAGGCTGAGATTCCTCTCGATGTGCCTGACGTGCATATTGTCTATGATGATGCTTACGAGAAGGCAATGGCAAATAACAAGTTTGCCAAGCAGATGCTCCGTTATCAGCTTGAGGCAGATTATCAGGTAGCTCGTGCAAAGGGTGCGCAGCGTGAGATCAATCTTTTTGCACAGATTGGCTACACCGGTACTGACCGTGATTTTTCAGGCGCTTACCATAGCCTTAAAGATAATCAGGTAGTGGAGATAGGGTTTGAGATACCTTTGGTTGACTGGGGAAGACGCAAGGGACAGGTGAAGGTGGCAGAGAGCAACCGTAAGCTTGTGGAGAGCCAGGTGCGTCAGGAGAATATGAATTTCAGCCGTAACCTTTTTATCCTTGTGGAGCAGTATGGCAATCAGCTCCAGCAGCTCCAGACGGCGAAACGAGCCGATGAGATAGCGGCGCAACGTTACGCCACGAATGTGGAGACCTTCCTTATCGGCAAGATCTCTACGCTCGACCTTAACGACTCGCGTGTGAAGAAGGATGAGGCACGTCGGGAGTATGTGAATGAGCTTTACCGCTTTTGGCTCTATTATTACCAGATACGCAGCATTACGCTTTGGGACTACCAACGTAACTCAGCAATCGAATTCGATGATATGGTCATAAGCAAATAGTCATTATGCCATACGCTTGATTATGGAATAGTATATTATGGAAGGGTGATCTCTGAATCGTCTCATTCGTGGGATAGTAAATGTAATTTTCTGTTCTGTAGCGAATTACATTCCTGATTTTGATTGGTAATATTAGGTGATTAGAGATTGTA
>CAMWTL010000024.1 GCA_947177145.1 uncultured Porphyromonadaceae bacterium | reverse complement strand
AATCCGGAGGGTCAGAGCGAGAAGCTGATAACCTATGTGACCGACCGTGCCGGGCATGACCTGCGCTATGCCATCGACTCACGTAAGCTGCAGAGCGAACTTGGCTGGGAACCGAGCCTTCAATTTGAGGAGGGCATCGAGAAGACCGTGAGATGGTATCTCGACCATCAGGACTGGATGGACAATATCACCTCAGGTGACTACGAGCGCTATTACGAGGATATGTATAAGAACCGCTAAGAGACTTTCACCTGTTCAGGTGCAGTGTTTCATAGGATGTAAAATTCTAATTGAGTGATAGCCATTTAATTAGGATGAGTATAGGCGATTTCCATTTAAATGGAAATCGCCTATACTCATATAATACTCGCTTCACATATCTCTATTCATAGTTTTATATTATAAAAATTTTATTAATTTTGCAAATTGAATTCATTGCAGGTATTTTCTCTAATAATGGCTTCGGTGGATTCACCTCATAATCAAACCTCGGATTACCGATTTAATCCATAGTACAACTCTACATAACCAACCTATGACAACACAATCTAAGTCATTGACCACCAAGATAGGGGCACCACTTTATTGGATTCTCCTTGTGGTGATGCTTTTCCCGTTTGACATCGTTTTCGGTGAGCAATATCAGTTCATCACGCCCCCTGTGGCACTTTTCGCAGGACTTATCTTTGCGTTCATCTTTGGAATACCTTATCCGAAATTCAATAAAAAACTTTCAAAATATCTGCTCCAGGCATCGGTGGTGGGACTTGGTTTCGGCATGAATCTGCAGAAGTCGCTGCAGAGCGGTGCGGAGGGTATGCTATTCACCATCATATCGGTGATTGGAGTGATGATTATAGGTGTGTGGCTTGGACGGTATATGAGTATCAATGAGAAAAGTTCTTACCTAATATCCTCCGGCACAGCCATATGCGGCGGCAGCGCAATCGCTGCGGTGGGACCGGTGATTAAAGCCGACCAAAACGAGATGGCTGTTTCGCTTGGGGTTATTTTCATTCTCAACGCCATAGCTCTTTTCATCTTCCCACCTCTCGGACATCTTTTCGGGCTATCGCAGACGCAGTTCGGCACTTGGGCTGCCATCGCAATCCACGACACCAGTTCGGTGGTGGGTGCAGGCGCAGCTTTCGATCAGATGTATTTCCCGGGAAGTACGGAGGCGTGTGACCTCGCTACCCTTATAAAGTGTACCCGTGCCCTTTGGATAATTCCACTCGCATTCTTTACAATGTGGTATTTCCGTACTAAAAAGGGTGGGGAAGGGAAGGCAAAGGTCTCTATACCCTGGTTTATCCTTCTCTTTGTGGTGGCTATGGTGATCAACACCTATACTCCGGAGAGTGCGATGGCAGTGATGGAGCCGGTCTATGAAGCCCTTGTCGTGATAGCTAAGAAGGCACTGGTGGCAGTGTTGTTTGCCATAGGTGCGAGCCTGAGTCTCAACGTAATCAGGCAGGTGGGAGTGAAGCCCCTGATACAGGCGTTGACTCTTTGGATGGTGATCGGAGCTACGAGCTTGTTTGTGGTAATGTATACTATAGAATAAATTTAAAGCAAGATAAGAGTTATGTATAGATCTGACCCTTTATGGAAAGCGTTGGCTTTCCCCTCCTTGATGATGGGCATCGGTGCAGTGCTGGCGGGAAATTCCTCAGCGCAGGTGCATGGCAACGCAGAGTTCTTCCCGGCTACCATATGCCTTGTGTTTGTGATATTCGCGCAGTTGGCTGCCAATTGCTATACTCGTTATCGTGAGGTGCTTTATAGTATGGGCTACGATGCCAGCTTACCTATACGCAAAGCCAACAACACGACCCCCGGCTACGATAAGGCTATGTTTTACCGTGTGTTCTCATTCGGCTTGGCACTGATGTCGTTAATGGCAGGGCTTACACTGGTGTCGATGGGTGGCATATGGTTTGGTGTAGTAGGAGTCTTCATCTTGGTGTGCGGCTGGCTGATGGTGGGAGGTTCGACTCCGCTCCTTCTCTCGCCCTGGGGCAGTGTGTTCACTTTTATACTTTTCGGTCCGGTCACAGTCATCTCTACCTGCTTGTTGCAGTCGGCACATGAAGCCACGGATCCCCTCAGCTGGTTCGACATATCCCCCTCCTTATTCATGTCGGGCATTGTAGGCTTTATGTGTGCCAATTCGTACCTTGTGTATGTGTATGGCAACTACTATATATATAAAGACACTCTGGGTGACACCTTCACTGCTACATTTGGCAGGAAAGCCACCAGAATCTTAGTGCTCGTCAACAGCTTCCTGGCATTTGGAATTTTTGTATGGGCTTGTTTTTATCTGAAACTTGTCAATCCCCTTCTTGCATCATCTCCTTCCGTGATCTGCCTTATCATTAATATATATATATGGTGGCAGATGAAGCACCTGCCTAAATATAAACTGTCGACATTGGCAGTCATAGCTTCTTTAAACGTGTTTATTATGGGATTAGTGGCTTCTATAGTAGCAGCCTTTGTAGGCATACCTGACGATAGCCATATGCAAATTTTTTAATTAAGTCTTGAAAAAAAGACAATAAATTTTGGTCATTTCAAAAAAAATGACTAATTTTGCACTCGCTAACGCAATCGGGGTGTAGCACAGTTGGTTAGCGCGCTACGTTCGGGACGTAGAGGTCGGGCGTTCGAGTCGCCTCACCCCGACAAGCCGTCGATTCTTCCGGAGTCGGCGGTATTATTTAACTAAGTGGATAAATTTGGCTGCTTGCAACCACTCGAAAAAATGCTAAAATGTGTCTTCCAAGTGCTTATGCTAAGGAAGGCTGCCATACAGAGCATTCGGTAAGAGCCAAGTTTCTCTCCGACTGCTCCTTTTTTATATATGGACAGTCGGCTTTCCAAACCGTCAACCATAAACTTTAAACCTAAGATATGAGTTACTTATTCACTTCGGAATCTGTGTCGGAAGGACATCCCGACAAAGTGGCTGACCAGATCAGCGACGTTCTGCTTGACGAATTTCTTGCCCGTGACCCTGCAAGCCATGTAGCCATCGAGACTCTCTGCACCACGGGGCAGGTGGTGGTGGCAGGTGAGGTTAGCAGCGATGCCTACGTCGATATACATAACACCACACGTGAACTTATCAAGGAAATAGGCTATGACCGTGGAGCTTATCGCTTCGACGGCGATTCGCTTGGTATTCTTTCAGCTATTCATGAGCAGAGCGGCGACATCAACCGTGGGGTAAGTCGCGGTGACCTTCTCAGTCAGGGTGCCGGCGACCAGGGTATGATGTTCGGCTATGCCGTGAACGAGACCGAAAACCTTATGCCGCTGACCCTTGACCTTTCTCACCTTATACTCCGTGAATTGGCTGACATTCGTCGCGAGGGTAAGGAGATGACGTATTACCGAAAGGGAAAGCTCAAGACGTATCTCCGTCCCGACTCGAAATGCCAGGTGACAGTGGAGTATAATGACGACCGTACCCCTAAGCGTGTGCATACGATTGTCGTAAGCACCCAGCACGATGATTTCATCCTTCCCCTTACCGATACCGAGAAGGCACAGGTGCGTGCCGACGAGGAGATGCTTGCAAAAATCAGAAAAGACGTGCAGACTGTCCTGCTTCCCCGTGTGGTTGCCAAGCTGCCGAAAGAGATTCAGGAGCTTTTTGACGATAAGCTTGTGTTGCATGTGAATCCGACAGGTAAATTTGTGCTTGGTGGTCCTCACGCTGATACGGGTCTGACAGGACGTAAGATAATCGTGGATACTTATGGCGGTCGCGGCGCACACGGCGGTGGTGCTTTCTCCGGAAAAGATCCTTCCAAGGTTGACCGTTCGGCGGCATATGCGTGCAGATATATTGCCAAGAACATGGTCAAGGCAGGTGTGGCACGGGAGATGCTTGTGCAGGTGAGCTATGCCATAGGTGTGGCAGAGCCTGTGAGCGTGTTTGTGGACACCTACGGCACTGCTGCTCCCGGTCTTACGGATTCCGAGATAGCTGCCAAGATTCCGGAGATGTTTGACCTTCGTCCGGGTGCCATTGAGCAATGGCTTAAACTGCGTAATCCGATTTATCGCGAGACCGCCGCTTACGGCCATATGGGGCGTGAGCCTAAGAAAGTGGTGAAGACGTTTATCAACCGCTATGAATCGGAGCCTATAACCCGTGAGGTGGAACTTTTCACGTGGGAGAACACCGACAAGGCAGATGAGATACGTAAGGCGTTTAATCTCGACTGATTTGCGGGTTAAGGGACGTAAACTTAGGATAAAACGCTATTGCCGTAAAAAGTTAAGGTAACTTCCACGTCAAAATTGAAACAGTGTTTGCGTATTAACCGAAAAATTGTTATCTTTGCGCCTAATTACGCCCGGTAGCCACCGTGCTGTCTTGTCTTGCGACTTTTGCGCGGCTACAGGTGACACCTCGGGCATGTTCTTTTCGAATTAACAAACACAATTATTCAGCTATAGCACAGAATGGCAACTTTAGAGAAAATCAGAAGCAAGTCGGTGTTCCTCATCGTCGTTATCGGTGTGGCGCTCCTTGCCTTCATTATCGGTGATGCCCTCACCAACAGCCGTAACCTTTTCGGCGACCACACTACGGTGGCTAAAATCGGGGGCGAGAAAATTGACTACACAGACTATGCCCGCAAGCGCGAGGAGCTTAACAACCAGCTTGAGCAGATGCGTCGTCAGAATCCCGCACAGGCTGCTAACTTTGACCCGCAGCTCCTTTCGCAGATGGCACTCGACCAGCTCGTAGCCGAGCGTCTTCTTGACAAGGCGGCTGATGATGCCGGCATCCAGACTTCCGGTGAGCAGCTTCGTTTCTACGTGTTGGATAATCCTATCAATCCTACCATCCAGACAATCATCCAGCAGCTCAACCAGGCAGGTCTTGCAGTGTCTAATCCTTCTCAGGCATATGAGGTGATATTCAACCCCAAACGTAACGGTCTCACTGAAGCTGCTATGGCTCCTTACCAGCGTCTCTGGCTTAACATGGAGCAGGAGACAATGCAGATGATCAAGCGTCAGCAGTATCAGCAGCTTCTCTACGGCACTATGAAAGCCAATGAGCTCGACAAGAAGGCTCTCTATAATGATTACGTTGCCACAAGCAATGTGGAGGTGGCTTATCATCCTTATGGTCAGCTCGACCCTGCCAAGTATGCTGTCACCGATCAGGAGATTGCAGCTGCCTACAACGAAAATAAGGGTCAGTTTAAGGTGGATGACCTTACTAAGGACATCAGCTTCATCGCCGTGAACATCACTCCTTCGGTGCCTGACCGTGAAGAGGCGCGTATGCTTGCCACCAAGACAGCCCGTGCTCTCCGCGACAGCGCAGGTCAGGTGGCACGTGACCTCAGAAAAGAGGGTGTGATTGTAACCCATAAGGAACTTCGCGCCCGCGATCTCACTTCGGGCCAGGTGAAAGATTATGTGCTTTCAGCAGCTCCGGACTCAGTGAAGATCATCTCCGAGAACCTTAAGGGATTTACAATTGTGAAGATGGGTCGCCGCACCACTGCAGTTGACTCCATACAGCTTAATATCGTTCAGGTAGTGGGTGAGCAGCTTCCTGCCAAGGTGCTTGCAAGTCTCAATTCCGGTCTTCCTGTGGACAGTGTTTCAAAGAGATTCTCTGCTGACAGTGTGATGGCTCAGACAGGTCAGTGGATTGCTCTTTATAACGCACAGGGTCGTACCAACGCTCTCGAAAGCTCTCAGCTGGATTCTCTCACAAAGGCAGGGGGACGCTTCATTAATCTTGTGTCTACTCCTCAGGGTGCAGTGCTTGCACAGGTTGCGAAGCGCAATGCACCGGTTGAGATATATTCTTTCGACGAGGTTACCTATGATCTTAAGCCCAGCACCAAGACTATCAACGAGGAGCGTGAGAAGCTTGAGAAATTCCTCGACGAGAACGGCAACGCCAAGGATTTCATTGCCAATGCTGCTAAAGCCGGTTATTCCGTACAGCAGGTCAGCCTCAATTCCGGAGCGTCAGCAGTGCCCAGAATGGCAGGTATGCAGAGCTACTATCCCGACAGCCGTCAGGTGGTGCGCTGGGTGATGATTGACGGTAAGCCGGGCGCGGTGAGCCACATTTATGAGAGCAAGGATGCTCTTACTCCTGCTCTTTACGCAGCGGCAGTAGTGGATGAGTATAGTGATTATGTGCCCTTGACTAATAAAGATGTGAACACCTTCGCTACTGACCGCGCACGTAAGAGCAAGGCAGGCGACGAGTTGGTTAAGCAGTATCAGGCAAAGGCTACCGATATGGCTTCCGTGGCTCAGGCTATGGCAGTGGAGGCAAAGACTGATTCCACTTTCCGTTTCGGACGTAACGCACGAGTTCGCGACGCAGCTGTTGTGGGCAAGATTGCCGGTTCGCAGCCCGGTAAGGTGGTTGTGGTTAAGGGTGACAACGGTGTTTATGCTTACCAGATCAATGGTCAGAACACTGAGAACTTCCCCTATAGCGAACAGCAATATGAGCAGCAGTACTATCAGCTTGTCAGCCCTAACTTGGGTGAGATGCTGAAAGGCTCAAAGAAATACAAGAATAACATCTTCAAGTTCGAGGCAGGCGACTGATCGCCGTGTCCCCGGCAGAAACATATAAAGAAGGGTCGTCGCCAAAGTGAGGCGGCGACCTTTTTAAATTTTTATAAGTTATGAGTAACAATGCAAAAATTCCGTTGATTGGCCTTACACTTGACGCCCTTACAAAGGTGGCTCTTTCCGGAGGTATGCCGAAATTTGTGGGCAAGCAATTGGCTGATTGGCTATATAAGAAGCGTGTCACCTCTTTTGACGAGATGGTGAACATTTCAAAGAAAAATCGGGAGTGGCTCGCCGAAAATTATGTGATAGGGCGTGAGAAACCGGCATCGCGTATGAAATCGTCAGATGGCACAGTAAAGTATCTGTTTAATGTGGGTGGCGGACGCAATATCGAGAGTGTCTATATCCCCGACAAGGACAGGGCTACACTTTGCGTTTCGTCGCAGGTGGGTTGCAAGATGAACTGTTATTTCTGCGCCACGGGTCGTATGGGTTTCAAGGCTAACCTTACGCCGGCTCAGATCATCAATCAGATCCTAAGCATTCCTCCGGTTCCGGCGAAAGGAGAAGAACCCATGGCGGAGCTGACGAATGTGGTGTTTATGGGTATGGGTGAACCACTCGACAACCTTGATGCCGTGTTGCCTGTGATAGAAATTCTTACAGCTCCTTGGGGGTTGGCATGGAGTCCGAAACGCATTACCGTGTCGACGGTTGGTAAGCTTCCGCAGCTTAAGGATCTTCTTGAGAAAACACAGGTGCATGTGGCAGTGAGTGTGCATACCGCCGACCCCATAGAGCGCGGACAGCTGATGCCGGCTCAAAAGGCATTCCCTATTTCAAGTGTAATGAAGATGCTTGCCGGCTATGACTTCAGCCATCAGCGACGTTTGTCGCTTGAATATATTATGTGGAGAGGTGTGAATGATGATATAGCACATGCCGACCAGCTTATCAGACTGATAGGTAATCTTGATTGTCGTGTTAATCTCATCCGGTTCCATGCTATTCCTGACGCTGAACTCAAACCTTGCAGCGAGGAACGAATGTTGATGTTCAGGAATCATCTTAATTCAAAAGGTATAACAGCCACGATCAGAAGCTCACGGGGCGAGGACATCATGGCAGCCTGCGGAATGTTGGCAGGAAAAAATAAATAATAGGCAACAATGTCACAACCAATAAAAGTGGGTATTACCCACGGCGATATAAATGGAATAGGCTATGAGGTGATTCTCGGGGCTCTCGGAGAAGAGGGAATGACAGAGATCTGCACTCCTGTGGTGTTTGGTTATCACGCTCTTGCTGAAAAAGCGCGTAAATTGCTTGGTCTTGAGGAGGTGCGTCTCTATAAGGCTCCTAATGCCGCCGCTGCCCAACCGGGGCGTATCAGCATAGTGGAGATTGATCAGAATGAGCCGGAGCATAATCCGGGACAGCCTACCGAGACATCCGGGAAGGCTGCGGTGGCTGCTCTCGATGTTGCAATGAAGGCTTTGAATGCCGGTGACATCGACGTGCTTGTCACAGCTCCTATCTCTAAGGAGGCGGTACAGAGTGACGAGTTCCGGTTCCCGGGCCATACGGAGTATTTGGAGGCAATGGCGGGAGAGGGTTACAAGGCAAGGATGATACTTTTCGACGACTATATAAGGGTAGCACTTGTAAGCACCCATCTTCCGGTTGCCAAATTGGCAGAGGCAGTCACCAAGGAGTCGGTCAGCGCAGCTATAGAGTCACTTCGTCATTCGTTGAAACAAGATTTCGGATTTGAACGTCCTCGCATAGCTGTGCTGTCCCTTAATCCACATGCAGGCGACGGTGGTCTGCTCGGTTCGGAGGAGCAGGAGATAATCATCCCTACCATTAACGAGGCACGTGAGAACGGCACGTTGGCTTTCGGCCCTTATGCTGTAGACGGATTCTTCGGTGCAGGGGAATATCGGAAGTTTGATGGTATTGTGGCTATGTACCACGACCAGGGTCTTGCACCTTTCAAAGCTCTTGCCGGAGAAAGAGGGGTGAATTTCACTGCAGGTTTACCTTTTGTCAGAACGTCGCCCGACCATGGTACGGCTTTCGGCATTGCATGGAAAGGTATGGCTGATCCCACATCTATGAGGGAGGCAATATATAAAGCTATGGATATTTGGCGTAGTCGTAGACGTTTCCTTGAGTCAGCAGAGAATCCGCTCCGTAAACTTGTGACTGAGCGCCCTGATAAGGGAGAACGTCAGGACCGAGGTCCGGCACGTGAAAGACAGGTGAAAGATACTAAGCCGGCTCCGGAAAAGGCAGAGGCTGATAATAACCCAAAAGAAACTGTAGAACAATGAATTTCGGAATAATAGCAGCAGGACAGGGATCACGTCTCGTACAGGAGGGTATACCCCTGCCAAAACCCTTGGTAATTATCGACAGTCGCCCGATGATAGGCAGGCTTATTGACATATTTATTAAGTGTGGTGCCGAGTCGCTCTGTGTGATTGTCAATGAGGAGATGAAGGAGGTGGCGAAGTTTCTTACAGAACTTGCTCCCTCATTGCCTTGCAGCTTTGATCTTATAGTGAAGACCACCCCCACTTCCATGCATAGTTTTTATGAACTGTCGAGAATAATGGAGGGGAAAGGACGGTATATCATAACTACCGTTGACACTATCTTCCGTGAAGAGGATTTCCATAATTATGTGGAGGCGTTTGAGAAGGCACCAAGCGAGATAGACGGTGTTATGGCTGTGACTACCTTCATCGACGATGAGAAACCTCTTTATGTTGCCACTGATGCCGACAACAGAATCACGGGTTTCCTTGATAAATATGAAGACGGGGTTAAATACGTGAGTGGTGGCATCTATGGCTTGGGTCAGTCTGCCATTCCGGTGCTCAAGAAGTGTCTTGAGGCAGGGGTGGGACGCATGCGCAATTATCAGCGTGCCCTTGTGGAAGCCGGCTTATGGCTACAGGCATATGATATGAATAAGATAATCGATGTGGACCACGCCGCCGATATCGCCACGGCAGAGAAATTCCTTAGCGATAAGGATTGATTGCTTGATATACAAACTGAATATATCTAATTATATTGATTGCACTAATGTCTGAGATAAAGATAGCGGGGGTGATGAGGGCAGGTGCCTACTCCCCGAACCATATTGGCAACGACACCGCCATTTTCAACGCCGCAGTTGAACAGCTGAGGAAGAGAGGTTGCGAGGTGAAGGTATATAGTGAAGACCAATTCAACTCTTCTGAAATAGAAGCTCCCATAATTCTCAATATGTGTCGGGAACAAGCTTCCATAGCGAAACTCCAGGCTTTGGAGGATGAGGGACGGCTCGTGATTAACTCAGGATACGGCATAGAAAATTGTACCCGAGAACGTATGACACGCATCCTCCTGGGCAACAAGATACCTTACCCTGAAAGCCTGATAGTAAATACTAACGAGAATGTAATCGACGATCTTCGCGAGGTGGGGTTCAAATCCTGCTGGATAAAGAGAGGCGATTTCCACGCCATGCATAAGGAAGATGTGAGCTATTGCCGTCATCCGGAGGAGGCGCAGGAGGTGCTTCACGAATATTTCTATCGCGGAATCAAGAGGGCGGTTATCAACCGTCATCTTGTAGGCGACCTGATTAAGTTCTACGGAGTGAGCGGTCAACCCTTCTTTTTCTGGTTTTATCCTTTCGATGAAGGCCATAGCAAGTATGGCTATGAGGCTGTCAACGGTAAGAGCCGGGGTCTGCATTTTGAGCTTGATGAGCTTAAGCAGATGTGCCAGAAGGCATCCGACATATTGGATGTCAAGATATATGGGGGCGACTGTATCGTAGACCCCGACGGGACGATGCGTATCATTGACTTCAACGACTGGCCAAGCTTCGCTCCTTGCCGTATGGAGGCTGCTCCCTATATAGCTAAATGTGTGCTTGCTTCAATTAAAGAATGGAGGAAGAAGAAATGAAGGAAGATGAATTACATAAGGGGGATAGGGGTTCAGGGAAGAAGGAGAAGAAGCCGGGATATAAGGATTCTCTGAAGTCGATGGACACTGAGGAGACCTTCGACTTGATGTTTTATAGGCCGATAGGTTACCAATGGGCTATGCTTGCGAAGCGTTTCGGCATCACCCCTAATGCCATAACCATAGCTTCAATTTTCTTGGGCATAGGTGCCGGAGTGGCATTCTATTTCAACAATCTTTGGATAAACATCTTAGGTGTGGTGCTTTTGATGTGGGCTGACTCGTTTGACAGTGCCGACGGGCAGCTTGCCCGTATGACCAAGCAATATTCCCGTATCGGGCGTATACTTGACGGAGTAAGCGGCGATATATGGTTTGCGGTGATCTATATAGCTATCTGTATGCGAGAGAACGTCACAAGCGAGTTTTTCTCAGCTCATCATTGGGTGATATGGGTGACAGCTGTGGTGACGGGTCTATGCCATGCCATACAGGCTGCAATGGCTGACTACTATCGTCAATTTCATCTTTTCTTTCTCAAGGGCAAAGAGGGTAGTGAGCTTGATACGGCTTCCAAACTTTGGGAACGTTTTCACCAGCTTAGCTGGAGACATGATTTTTGGCGAAAGCTTACCCTTGCTTTCTACACCAACTACACTGTAGGGCAGGAGAAACGCACACCCTGGATGCAGAGATTGCGTAAGGTGTTGGCAGAGAAATATGGCTCGGAAATACCTCAAAGCTTCCGCGACGCTTTCCGTGAGAAGAGCAAGCCTCTTATGAAGTATACCAATATTCTCTCGTTCAACACAAGAAGTTTTGCGCTTTTTGCCGCTATACTGATCTTTCGTATGCCTTGGCTGTATTTTGCCTTCGAACTCACAGTGCTTAATATCGTTTTAATATATATGATGTGGCGCCATGAGAAGATATGTAAGAATTTTGTGGCACAGCTTCAAAAATGATAACTTATAAACGGTAGATATTATGAATGTAGACATTAGCAAAGTAAAGGGAATTATATTTGATTATGGTGGCACTCTCGACACCGGTGGCGATCATTGGAGCGAAGTGATTTGGGACGCTTGGCAGAAGGCGGGTGTGGCAGCCGATAAGGAGGAGTTCCGTGTGGTGTATGTTTATGCCGAGCGTGAGCTTGCACGCACTCTCCATATCCTTCCGCACCATAATTTCCAAGACCTTCTCGATATAAAAATGCAAATTGAGCTTCAAAAGCTTGCTGAAGACGGGCATTTTCCACCGGCTCAGATAGAAGATATGGCTAAGAAGGTAGCTCAGATCTGTTATGACTCGGCTAAGGCATCCGTTGAGAAGGCTAAGCCGGTGCTTGATGCGCTTTCAAAGAAATATCCTATGGTGCTTGTGAGCAATTTCTATGGAAATATTGAAACTGTGCTCAAGGACTTTGGAATTGACGGCTATTTTAAGAAAGTGATAGAAAGTGCAGTGGTGGGAGTGAGAAAGCCTGACCCGAAAATTTTCACTCTCGGAGTTGAGGCACTTGGTCTTAAGCCGGAAGAGGTGCTTGTCATTGGCGATAGCTATGCCAAGGATATTGTGCCGGCTGAGAAAGCCGGCTGCCAGGCCATATGGCTTAAAGGTAAGGGTTGGACCCAGGCAGAAGATGATATTATTCACCCCAATATGGTTAAAACCCTTGATGAAGCATTGTCTTTCATAGAGGGCGCATAAAATATTTGGAAGAAGTTTATCCGAAAATTTTACTAAAATAGGGTATTTGCTTAATTAACAAATTTTAGTAATTTATTAATATTTTGATTTATATTTAACAATATTTGTTTAATAAGCTTACTTGTTTAGAAACTTTAAGAAATTGGTCTGATTTTTTAGGCCAATTTCTTTTGTTATGTGCAAAATAGGCCTTAATTTTACGCCGCAATTCAGAAGCCTGACTTCATAACCCATTTGCCCGGTGACGAGGCACGGAAATGGGGTAGGCGGAGTGTTTAATCGATAGAAACCAATAATAAAACTGATAACAAACATTATGGCAAATCAAAAAGCTGAAGCACCCAAGGGTAAGCTCGGAGTGCTCGTGGTGGGACTCGGAGCGGTGACCTCAACATTTATGGCCGGTGTGCTTGCAGCACGTAAAGGTCTTGCAAAGCCTGTAGGATCAATGACCCAATATGACAAAATCCGTGTCGGAAAAGGTGACGACAAGAAATACCTTCACTACAAGGATATAGTACCTTTGGCAGAGCTGGACGACATCGTGTTCGGAGCCTGGGATGTTTATCCCGCCAATGCTTTTGAGTCGGCTGTGAATGCTGAGGTGCTCAAAGCTAAGGATATCCTTCCTATTCAGGAGGAGCTTGAGGCGATCAAGCCTATGAAAGCGGCTTTCGATAAGAACTATGCAAAGCGTCTTGACGGTGACAATGTGAAAGATTGCAAGGACCGCTGGGATATGGTGGAGCAGATTCGTGAGGATATCCGTAACTTCAAAAAGGAGACCGGAGTGGATCGCGTGGTTGTGCTTTGGGCTGCTTCTACAGAGGTGTATGTGCCGGTAGACGAGAAGGTTCACGGTTCGCTTGAGGCACTTGAAGCCGCTATGAAAGCGGATGATAAAGAACATATAGCCCCCTCAATGTGCTATGCCTATGCTGCTCTTTCAGAAGGTGCTCCGTTCATAATGGGTGCTCCTAACACCACAGTCGACATTCCGGCAATGTGGGAATTGGCAGAGAAGACTAAAATGCCTATTGCCGGTAAGGACTTCAAGACCGGTCAGACACTGGTGAAGTCAGGTTTTGCTCCTATCATCGGCACTCGTTGTCTCGGTCTGAGCGGATGGTTCTCTACCAATATTCTCGGCAACCGCGACGGACTCGTGCTTGACGAACCTGCCAACTTCCGCACAAAGGAGGTTAGTAAGCTCTCTACTCTCGAAAGCATCCTTGTGCCGGAAGATCAGCCTGACCTCTATGGCCATGGCAACGATGAAGACACACAGTATTACCATAAGGTGCGTATCAACTACTATCCTCCTCGTAATGATAATAAAGAGGGTTGGGACAACATCGACATCTTCGGTTGGATGGGTTATCCGATGCAGATAAAGATCAACTTCCTCTGCCGCGACTCTATACTTGCCGCTCCGCTCTGCCTTGACCTTGTATTGCTCAGCGATTTGGCTCAACGTGCCGGTCGTTATGGCATCCAGCGCTTCCTGAGCTTCTTCCTAAAGAGTCCGATGCATGACTATACAAAAGATGAAGTGCCTGTCAACAATCTCTTCCAGCAATACGTTATGCTGAAGAATGCCATCCGTGAGATGGGTGGCTACGAAGCCGACGAAGAGATTGATTGATATTAAAATTACTTATGCGAATAGACATACTGACAGTTTTGCCCGAAATGTTTGAGTCTCCCTTGGGATGCTCGATTCTGAAACGTGCACAAGACAAAGGACTTGCGGAGATTGTGGTTCACAATCTCCGCGACTATACCACCGATAAGCACCGTAAGGTAGATGATTATCCTTTTGGAGGAGAGGCTGGTATGGTTATGAAGATTCAACCTGTAGAGGCATGTATAAATGCCCTGAAGGCTGAACGTGATTATGACGAGGTGATTTTCACTTCGCCCGACGGGGAGACATTTAACCAGAAGATGGCAAATTCCCTGTCAATGGCAGAAAATCTTATTATCTTGTGCGGACATTATAAGGGTATAGATTATCGCATAAGGGAACATCTGATAACAAAGGAGATTTCAATAGGCGACTATGTGCTGACTGGGGGAGAACTTCCGGCTTTGGTGATGACGGATGCTGTGGTGCGTCTGATTCCCGGTGCCATAGGCGATGAACAGTCGGCTCTGTCTGATTCTTTTCAGGACAATCTTCTTGCTCCACCGATTTATACACGGCCTGCCGACTATAACGGTTGGAAAGTGCCTGAAATACTTCTTTCAGGCCACGAAGCAAAAATCGACGAATGGAGATATGAGCAGAGTCTTGAGCGCACACGGCGGTTACGTCCTGATTTGCTCGACTGACCGAGATTCTCAATTATTTATAAATAAAGAAGGTGAGACCTGCGGGTCTCACCTTTCGTATTAAATGAATTTTGGTTGTAGGTGTAAATTCTTGAGTATATTTATAAAGATAAAATTTCTTTCTGTTATCTATAATCTTTAAGTACGCTTTGGAGTCTTTTGCGGGCGAAGAAGATTCTGCTTTTTACTGTGCCTAAAGGAAGACCCATATGCTCAGCTATTTCGCTATATTTATAACCTTGTACATACATTGTGAAAGGCACTCTATAGTCGTCGGAAAATTCTCTGATTGCTGATGAGATTTCTTTAGCTGCAAAACTTCCTTCCGGTGTGGAGAATCCTGATTCTTGAGATAAATTAAGATGGTATAAATCTTCTGACTTATCTATAACCGTCGCGCTTCTAACTTGTCTTCTGTAGTTATTAATAAAGATGTTGCGCATTATGGTAAAGACCCAGCCCTTAAAATTGACATTGTCTACATATTTAGATTCGTTGTCAAGCACTTTTAAAGTTGTATCCTGCACTAAATCCTGCGCGGTTTCTTTACTTGTGGTTAACTGATAGGCAAAGTTAAGAAGATTGCCTTGTAATCCGAGTAGTCTCTGTTTGAAAGTAACTGAATCTGCCATTGTTGTATAGTTTTAAGTGGTGATGGTAAAACCCGATTGAAGTCTGATTTTAACCGTTTAAATTATTTTTATATCTCTATAACAACACAGTTTGAAAAGTTATCACGGACGAAATGTTAAAAAATGTATAAATTTTAATCTTCTTTTATTTTTGCCGTCAGGCAGCTTTCTTATGCTTAGGAAAAGGGCAGAACGCTTCGATGAGTGCAGTTATAATAGAGGAATAAAGGGCGGTAGGAGTGGCGTAGAATGAGCTAAAGAGAGGGACAGAGCGTTAAATTTTGAAAAAATAATCAATGAAATGATGATTTAATGGCATATAATAGCTAATTTTGTGCTCATTACTATAAATGCCCTGACAAGTGAGTAAGACTGTTAAGAAAGCAAATTTTTGGATTCGTCGCCGTTCCCATCTTCCCGTCCTTGTGATCGGGTCGCTGATGGTGGTGGTTTTGTTCTTTAATGACGACACGTCCATATCTATGAATATGGAATATCAGCGCCAGATCAATGAGCTTTCGGACGCCATAACGGAGTGCCGGGATTCTGCGGCATTCTATCGGCGACAGAGGGAATCGATAGTGCGCGGCACCGGGAGCCTTGAGCATCTTGCTCGGGAGAAATTCCATATGCAGCGTCCCTCGGAAGATGTCTTTATACTTAAATGAAAGGATTCCCTTCCACTTCTTTAACCGAAGTGGGAGGTGAAGTAAAACGTTTTCTAATTTCTGAAATGTCAAGTTATTCCAACCCGCCCGTAGGGGGCAATGAAAAAAAAGGCAAACTCGTGGAAGGGGGGGCTACATTCGGCCTTCTCCTTATATGTGTGTCGCTGGTGTTGCCCTTCTTCAGCCCGTCTGACTTTGCTTTGGTAAAAGTATTGAAATGGGTTTATAGTGCCGGGGCGTTGATTTACGTGATTGCGAGAGTGATCGGGGCGAAGGCTCCGGGAGAATCGGTTAGGTTGCGTCGCCTCCTGCGTATGGAGTTTTGGGGTGGTGTGGCTTTTATGGTGGCTGCTGCGTTCTGGTTTTATTCAGAAAGCCATCTTGGACCTTACGCCGGAATGCTCGCATTGCTCAGACAGACTATTTTGTTCACATTGGTAGGTGCCGCTTTACAGGTGATTGCCTCTTGGCTCATCGTCAGCTGCCAGCGTAAGGAGAAAGGAGCCGGGAAATGAGAAAGGCTAATCCTCTCCATCTTCTGACAATAGACCAGGGCAATTCCTCAGCGAAGGTGACTGTGTGGGACGATGGCCGCGAAGTTGAGACACATAGAATATATTCAATGTCGATAGAGGAGCTTATTCCGATGCTTGAGTCTACAGAGATAGACAGTTGTGCCTACTGTAGCGTTGGTCATACTGATGCTAAGTTTCTGGAGACTTTGCGAAGGATGCTTGACGGCAGGCTACTTGTGTTGACTCCTCTAACTCCGGTGCCCATACGTATTGTATATTGCACACGCTCCACTCTCGGTAATGACCGTGTGGCTGCTGCTGTAGGCGCGGCACGGCTTTTCCCGGGTGAAGGTTCGCTTGTAGTCGATGCGGGCACAGCTGTCACCATTGACGTGGTAGATAATGAGGGCACTTTCCTCGGTGGAAACATCGCCCCCGGTGTGAGATTGCGATTCTCGTCACTTCACGAGGCAACGAGTCAGTTGCCTATGGTAGATTCTCCGGGTGAAGTCGCTCGTTTCGGTCATGACACAGTATCGGCTATCCGTTCAGGTGTGGTAGGAGGGATGGTAAGTGAAATTGCGGATGCCTATGCCTATGCTGTCGAGAAGTATGGCTGCCGTCACATTGTGCTCACCGGTAACGACGCACCACAGCTTCTCCCTCTTCTTGAAGAGAGGGGGCTGCCCGTAGCAGTCCAACCCAATCTTGTGGGGCTTGGTCTTCTCTGCATTTTCCGTTATAATCTAAACAATATATAATCACGACTTTCCGATATTATGAACAGAATAAAGTTACTACTATTGATGACTGTGGCTGCCATAGCAGGTATGCACGCTCAAAATGTCACCACCCCATACTCCATGTATGGCTATGGCATCCTTGGCGACCGAGCCACGTCTATGCAGCGACAGATGGGTTCAGTGGGCTATGCTATGAATTCCGGACGCCAGATTAATGTGATGAATCCTGCCTCATACGCGGCTATTGACTCCCTTACTTTCCTTTTCGATATGGGTGCCGATGTCACTCTTCTGTGGCAGAAGGAGGGCAGTGTGAAGCAGCGTTCCACGGGTGGTGGGCTTGACTACATCACCATGCAGTTCCCGATTACTAAGTATCTCGGTGGCTCGGTAGGTTTATTGCCATATTCTTCGGTAGGCTACGCTTTCGGTAAGGATATTAAGTACGGGGCTATGGAGAATCAAGGCTCAGGTGGTATAACCCAGGCTTATATCGGTGTGGGTGGAAAATTCAAGGGCTTCTCGTTGGGTGCGAACGTGGCTTATAGTTTCGGCAATATAATAAATGATGTATATGCCACACCGTCATCTACCGGACAGTCGTTGGTAGAGCACGTGATGCAAATACGCGATTGGGACCTTGTGATTGGTGCTCAATATACGGCTAAATTCTCACGTACCGACCGTATGGCTGTGGGAGTGACATTTACTCCGAAGAAATCCCTTCATGGAAAGACCTGGGTCACTGCACAGGAACTTTCCCAGAATACCACCACTATCGACACTGTCGCTTTGTCCAATATGGGAGGTAAATATTATACACCTATGTCTGTAGGTGCCGGCATATCTTACCGCCATGAGCGTATTTCAAGTTGGATGGTTGAGGCTGACATATCATATCAGGAATGGTCAAAGGCTTTATACTCTCCTTTATATAAAGAGGGCTTGGAGCATACTCCGGATAATATGGTGTTCCAGGGTATGAAGTTTAACAACCGTACACGCTATGCTGTCGGCGGAGAGATTGTCCCGAAAGTTCGAGGCAATTACTTGGAACGTATGGCTTACCGTGCGGGAGTATATTATACGGATGATTACCTTAATATCCGTGGCAATCGTCTCCGCGAATTTGGAGTGACATGCGGATTTGGCTTCAACACCCCCGAGGGTAAGACGATGATAAATCTCGGGCTTGAATGGAAGCGTCGTGCCGCTCATCCTCAAAGTCTTATAACTGAGAACTATTTTAACATCACGTTAGGCATTAATGTCAATGAACTTTGGTTCTGGCAGCGTAGGATCAAGTAATATGAGAAAGACCGGGTTAGGACTTATGGCAGCAGTGGTCTGTGCCATATGGGGTGGCAGTTGCACTGAGGAAACGAAGATAGATGTATCCAATCAGTTGAAGCCCGACCGTATGCCCTCTATGGTGACCCATAATGTCAATACTCTTATTTCCGACTCGGGAGTCACTCAATACAAGATCGTATCGCCGGTGTGGTATGTGTATGATGAGGTAGATACACCCTATTGGCTATTCCCCAAAGGTTTATATCTTCAGAAGTTTGATCCCAAGTTTAATGTCATCGCTACAGTGGCAGCCGACTCAGCACGTTTCTATAGGATGCAGAAACTCTGGAAACTGGAGGGCAATGTAGAGATGACCAAGGCTCCAAAGGATCTTTTCCTTTCTCCAAGGGTATTCTGGGACCAACGCCAACAGAAACTTTACTCGGACACTTTTATACATATAGAAAATGCTACACATGTGCTTGAGGGCACAGGTTTTGAAAGTAATGAACGCTTAACAAAGTATAGAATCCTGCATCCGACAGGTATTTTCCCTGTCGACCGCAATAATCTAAAACCGGACAAATGACTTTAACCACTGCTATAGTAGTAACTGTGATCGCTTTGATACTCTCAGGTCTTTTCTCTGGCTCGGAGATAGCTTTTGTGCAGTCGAGTAAAGTGAGGATGGAGATTGATGCGGCTCGAGGTGGTATAATCGATCGCATCATCCGTGGCTTTTCACGCCATGAGGAGATGTTTATTTCCACGTTATTGGTGGGCAATAATGTGGTGCTGGTCATCTATGGTATCGCTTTTTCGGTGATTATAAACCCCATATTGGAAAGGTGGCTCCCTTCGGAGGGGTTGGTACTGGTGTGCAATACGCTCCTTTCCACCGGCTTGGTGCTGATTACAGGTGAGTTTATGCCCAAGACGGCATTTAGGATTAATCCTAACCTTATGCTTAGGCTTTTTGCTCTTCCTTTGTATCTTATCTATTTGGTGCTTTACCCTGTGGCTCTTCTTGTGTCGGGCATTTCGTCCGGTCTGATGAAGTTGTTTGGGCTAAAGAAAGAGGAGGAGACCTCAGAGCAACTTACAATTGAGGAGCTGGACGATTACCTTCAGAAACAGCTTCACGATACGGTAAACCGCGATATGGTGGAGAATGAGGTGAAGATTTTCCGAAATGCCATAGACTTTAAAGATACCGAAATGGGGGAGTGTATGATTCCACGCAATGAGATTGTAGCGGTAGGAATCGATAGTATAAACAGGGAGGAGCTGATTCGTAAATTCATTGCTACCGGTCTCTCTAAGATAGTGGTATTCAAAGAAGATATAGACGATGTGTTGGGCTATATACATATATCAGAGCTGTTCAACGTCAATGAAGATTGGAAAGATCATCTGAAACCTGTGATTTTTACTCCTGAAACCATGTTAGCCAACAAGATGATGAGGCGTATGCTGGCTGAGAAGCGTTCTATGGCAATAGTTGTAGATGAGTTTGGAGGTACAGCCGGACTCGCCACTCTGGAGGATCTGGTAGAAGAGATTTTCGGAGAAATTGAGGATGAGCATGACAGAAAACGCTTGTTGGCACGGGAAGTCGCTCCCGGAGAATACGAGTTTTCAGGGCGTGCTGAGATAGAATACATTAATGAGGAATTCGGGTTGGATCTGAAGGAATCAGACACCTACCACACTTTAGGAGGTTACATATTGGAGAATTTGGGTGCTTTACCTGCTCAGGGAGACAGCTTTGAAATAGGCAACCTAAAATTCAATATTTTGCGAATGTCAGCCACTCGTATTGAGCTGGTGAAGGTGACAAAGATATAAAAAAGATATAATCGGTATAGATATAATAAAGAGGGATAGGTCGAGTAATTTGGTGGTGGAATCAATGTTGCAGAGCGTGGAGGCGCAGGGTTGATAAAGGGTAGTATAGGATAATTTCGAGATTTATGTCGGCAAGAAAAAGTGGTATTGAGAGTACAATAAATAAAATTATTTAAAGATTTATGTCTTTTTTCTTGCAAAGAACAAAACAAATCGTTACCTTTGCACTACAGTTAACAACTACAGTATAGAAATTATAAAAACTAAGACATCAATGAGCGGCAAGTCCACTTTTAAAACGTCGGTACTAGGGATGCAGTCAAATCTTCTATCGTTCGCTATGAAACTTACGTTGAATAGGGATGAGGCTCAGGACTTGGTGCAAGACACCACTCTGAAGGCATTGAACAACGAAGAAAAATTCGTTGACAATACTAACTTTAAGGGTTGGATGCTTACCATCATGCGTAATATCTTCATCAACAATTACAGGAAGACTTCGCGTGAGAACACCATGGTTGATTCCTCAGAAGATTTGTACCATCTTAACTTGAAGCAGGACTCAGGTTTTGAGACTCCTGACGGCGCCTATGCTGTAGGTGAGATTTCAACAATAATCTCAGGTTTCCCCGCCGACTATCGCGAACCTTTTAATCTACATGTTGCAGGTTATAAGTATGAGGAAATTGCTGAAAAGCTTGATATGCCTTTGGGCACTGTCAAAAGCAGGATTTTCTTTACACGCAAACGTCTACGTGAAATCCTCAAAGATTACCGTTGAATGAGGCAGCATACTTAAGCAGTCGGTTGTTCAAGAATTTTTTGGCAACCACCCCACTAAGAATGCATGGAATAAGCCCTGAGATTCGTCTCAGGGCTTTTTCTGTGTATTATTTTCCGATATTTTTAGGAGTGAAGTAGGGGAGTTAGTAGCTAAAAAAGGCTTGTAGCGCGAAAAATCCCATTACATTAACGTTCAGAATAACGGTATTGTTCACTGTATTAACGTAATGAAATATATTTTAACATTTGTTGATTAGATTGAATGACAGTCTATTGCGGATAAATTTCAGAAAAAGTATGCTCT
>CAMWTL010000023.1 GCA_947177145.1 uncultured Porphyromonadaceae bacterium | reverse complement strand
GCAAGGACTTCCCCGAATCAGCTTGGGAACAGCTTTGGGGTGGCATCTGCGCTGTGTTTGACAGCTGGATGAACGAGCGTGCTATTCTCTATCGCCGCATGAACCAGATTCCCGAGGAATGGGGAACAGCCGTTAACGTTCAGGCTATGGTTTACGGTAATATGGGCAACAACTCAGCTACAGGTGTTGCTTTCAGCCGTGACGCCGCTACAGGCGAGAATATCTTCAACGGTGAGTATCTCATCAACGCTCAGGGTGAAGACGTTGTTGCCGGTGTTCGCACACCTCAGCAGATCACAATCGAAGGCTCTCGTCGTTGGGCTGCCCTCCAGGGCATCAGCGAGGAGGAGCGTCGCACCAAATATCCCGCTCTTGAGGAGTCAATGCCCGACTGCGCTGCCGAGCTTATAGCAATCGCCCACAAGCTTGAGGATTACTATAAGGATATGCAGGATATGGAGTTCACAATCCAGGACGGCAAGCTTTGGATGCTCCAGACCCGTAACGGCAAGCGCACAGGTGCCGCTATGGTTAAGATCGCTTGCGACCTTATGCAGGAAGGTATGATCGACGAGAAGACTGCTCTCCTCCGCATGGAGCCTCAGAAACTCGACGAGCTTCTTCACCCCGTATTTGACAAGGACGACATCAAGAAGGCTACTGTTGTTGCCAAGGGTCTTCCCGCTTCTCCCGGTGCAGCTGCCGGTCAGATCGTATTCCAGGCTGACGACGCTGAGGCTTGGGCTGAGAAGAAGAAGAAAGTTGTACTCGTGCGTATCGAGACATCTCCTGAAGACCTTCGCGGTATGGCAGTTGCTCAGGGTATCCTCACAATGCGCGGCGGTATGACCAGCCACGCTGCCGTTGTTGCCCGTGGTATGGGTAAGTGCTGCGTATCAGGTGCCGGTGAGATCAAGGTTGACTATAAGGAGAAGACTGTAGAGATGGGTGGCAAAGTTTACCACGAAGGTGACTGGATCTCTCTCAACGGTTCTACAGGTGAAGTTTATGACGGTAAAGTTCCTACCCGTGAGCCTGAGCTCGACGGTGACTTCGGCAAGATTATGGATCTGGCTGCCAAATACACCAAGACTCTTGTTCGTACAAACGCCGACACACCCCGCGATGCAAAGCAGGCACGTCACTTCGGCGCACAGGGTATCGGTCTCTGCCGTACAGAGCATATGTTCTTCGAGGGCGACCGTATCAAGGCTGTTCGTGAGATGATTCTTGCTTCCGACGTTGAAGGTCGTCGTATGGCTCTTGACAAACTTCTCCCCATGCAGCGTGGTGACTTCGAAGGCATCTTCGAGGCTATGGACGGCTACGGTGTGACTATCCGTCTGCTCGATCCACCGTTACATGAGTTCGTACCTCATCAGACTGCAACTCAGAAAGAGCTTGCTGAGGAAATGGGTCTTACACTCGAAGAGGTTAAGGCAAAAGTTGATTCTCTTGAGGAGTTCAACCCGATGCTTGGTCACCGTGGCTGCCGTCTTGGTATCACTTATCCTGAGATCACAGAGATGCAGACTCGCGCCATCATTGAGGCAGCTCTCAATTGCAAGGCACGTGGCATCAAGGTTGAGCCGGAAATCATGGTTCCCCTCGTAGGTGTTCTCAAAGAGCTTCAGAATCAGGCAGACATTATCCACAGAACTGCTGCCAAGGTATTTGAGGAGCGTGGAGAATCAGTTCGCTACAAAGTTGGTACAATGATTGAGGTTCCGCGTGCTGCTCTCACAGCTAACAAGATTGCTGAGGTAGCCGACTTCTTCTCATTCGGTACCAATGACCTTACCCAGATGACCTTCGGTTATTCTCGTGACGACGCTCCGAAGTTCCTCAAGTTCTACAAGGAGCACGGCATCATCAAGGTTGATCCGTTTGAGGTACTTGATCAGGAGGGTGTAGGCCAGCTCGTGGAAATGGGCGTTAAGAAAGGCCGTGCTACAAATCCCGACCTCAAGGTTGGTATCTGTGGCGAGCACGGTGGCGAACCCAGCAGCGTTAAATTCTGCGCTAAGCTTGGTATGAACTACGTCAGCTGCTCTCCCTATCGCGTGCCCATCGCACGTGTAGCAGCGGCGCAGGCTGCTATCGAGGATTAATCCGATCGTTAGGTCGTAATGTACGTAAATATTAAACAGGTTATTGAACCCTGCAAATAAAAATCAGGTCGTAAGATTCGCCGTAAAGCGACTTTACGACCTGATTTTTTATTTAATGTACTTGCTGAAATGAATTCTTTTTTCGTCCCCAAATTCAACTTATTTACCAATGACTTATTGCATCTTAAACGATAAAGATACTCAACGAGAGTGTTCGATCTTATAATAATGTTTAATCGCTTAACAATTCCCCAATAATTTTACAAATGACTAAAAAAGAGGACAATAAACCAAGTTTTGTAAAACGCAACAGTATGGTGACAGGTAAGGCGTATGCACAGTTACTCAGTATGCTAAAAGAGCGTTACAGAAAGTCGCAGATTAAAGCTGCTGTCAAAGTGAATACTGCTATGCTGGAGTATTATTGGGAGATGGGACGGGAGATATCACGCTTACACGAATCTGCCAAATGGGGCAGTGCGTTCTTCGACTGTCTTAGCCTTGACTTAAAAACGGAATTTCCCGGACAGACTGGTTTTTCTGTCACCAATATCAAATATGCCAAACGGTGGTATGAGTTTTATAATCAGAGAAATGTAATTCGTCAACGTATCGTTGACGAATTACCCCATCAACTTGGTGAGGAATTAGAAATGCCAATTGATTTCGGACGAATTCCGTGGGGACAGCATATAGATATCTTCACAAAAAGCAAATCGGTAGAAGAAGCCCTGTTCTATCTAGATCAAACGATTAAGAATGGGTGGAGCCGTCCTGAATTAGCCATTGAAATTGACGATGACCTATATAGTAAGCAAGGAAAGGCAATCACTAACTTTGATGAAAAGCTGCCGAAACCATATAGCGGACTCGCTAAAGAAATTTTGAAAAGTCCTTATGATTTCGGTTTCATTGACAAGAAGATTACAACCGAAAGGCAACTTGAAGATGAATTGGCGAGCAACATAACACGTTTCCTGCTTGAACTTGGACGGGGCTTCGCGTATGTAGGTAGGCAAATGGAGTTGAAGATGTCCGGAGGACAAACATTTATTCCCGATATGATTTTCTACCACACTCGTCTCAAGCTCTATATCGTAGTAGAGCTGAAGGTTACTCCATTTATCCCCGATTATGCAGGCAAACTTAATTTCTATGTCTCTGCTGTCGATGAGCTGTTGAAACAATCTGATGACAATCCAACTATTGGACTGCTAATCTGTAAGTCTAAGGATAATACCGTGGTTGAATGGTCTTTCCGTGGGATGAATCAGCCACTTGGGGTTGCTGAGTATAAACTTGGTATGGCTAAGAAAGTTGCCGAAATACTTCCCTCTGAATCAGAGTTGCAAAGAATAATTGACACCTATGACGAAACCGTAAACTGACTAAGATTTCAAATTCTCAGCAATTACATTTCCATCTATTCTTAGTTTTTGTTTGTAGTCTGAACTGCTAATACTTTGATACACATTTTTCGGATATAAAAAAGTTGGCCTCACACCATTTTAAGGTATGAAGCCAATGTTTTTGAATAAGTTATCAATGAGGTGAGGTGCGAGGGAGGGAGATTATTTGCCGAAGAGACCTCCCAACATACCACCGGCTTTATTTTTTAGTCCTTCTACTACGTTGTCTTTTACGCTGTCAAGACCGATGTGACCTACGTTGCTGAGAAGACCATCAGCATGAAGCTTGGAGATGATCTCGGTTAAAGAGAGGTTTTTAAGATCGAGAAGTTTAAGAGCACTTGTCACCTTTGTGATGTCAAATGAGTCGCCAAATTTATCCTTTAATTGGCCGAGAATTTCCTGAACGTCCATAGTTTTTGGAGAATTAAGTTAACGAATTTATGTTTCTCTTTAAACGCCTGATGACGTAGTAAAGTTCAACCCAAGATGTTTTTAACAATAGTTTGTTAAAATTTTGAGTTATAAAGATGGTCCCGATGACGTTGAGATGTATAATCAAGGTCATCGGGACTATCACATTTTATGTTGTAAGGAGTCGGAAAGATGGCGTTATGGCAAATTTGTATCATTAATTGATAAAATGGTATTAGTTTGGCTTTATGTTTAACACTAATTTTGTATTTGTAATTATTAACATCAAATTTGATAATTTTAAGAAAGACAACCCGATCAACACATAACCTCTCCGGATTTGGACTTGAGAATGACCCTCCTCAATCAAACCAATCAATCAAAGTTCGGAATTGTCTGACCTAAATTACTAAATTTAAGTGATATAACTCTCCTAACCTTAAAATCATACAAAGTTTAAATGGAACTTATTAATGTTAACCATATAAGACATCTATGAACCTAAAACAGAAACAAGCAGTACTATTGTCAGGCGCAGCCTTATCTGTGCTTGCCTGCAGTGTACCTCAGGCGTATGCTGCTGACCCCCAGTCTGTCGGGCAATCCACACAGACTGTGAGCCAGATTCGTGGAACAGTCACTGACCCCAATGGAGAGCCTCTTATCGGCGCCACAGTTCTCATCAAGGGCACATCGAAAGGTGTGGCTACTGACATCGACGGCAACTACGTACTTGATGCAAAGCCCGGCGACGTGCTCATTGTCAGCTATGTAGGCTACCTGCCATCTGAAGTGAAAGTGGGCAAAAGCCCCATCGTAAACGTCGAACTCCAGGAAAACAACAATAATCTTGATGAGGTTGTTGTCGTAGGTTACGGCGTTCAGAAAAAGAAACTCGTTACAGGTGCAACTCTTCAGGTAAAGGGTGAAGAGATTGCACAGATGAACACTTCCAATGCTCTTACCGCCTTGCAGTCAACCGCCCCAGGTGTACAGATCACACAGTCATCCACCCAGCCGGGTCAAGGCTTCAAGGTAAACATCCGTGGTATGGGTACTATCGGTGAGTCCTCCCCTCTCTTGGTTATCGACGGTATCGTTTCCGGTACAGCCAACGACGGACTTAACGGACTCAACCCCAACGACATCGAGAGTATAGATGTATTGAAGGATGCCGCTTCGGCTGCCATCTACGGTGCCCGTGCTGCCAACGGTGTAATCCTTGTAACTACCAAACAGGGTAAAGAGGGTAAAGTATCTCTCACCTATGATGGCTTCGTAGGCTGGTCAAATCCCTATCGTCAGCCCGGTAGCCTCAACGCCCAGCAGTATATGCAGGTTGTCAATGAGACCAACTTCAACACTTACGGATCAGCCGTTAATTGGGCTGCCCTTGTGCCTCAAGCAATACTCGACAGAGTAAACAACGGTTGGCAGGGTGAAGACTGGTTTGGTGTCTACCGTAATAAGAATGCTTTCCAGCAGAGCCACGCAGCTACATTGGCAGGAGGTAACGACCGCAGTAAATTCTCAATCTCCGTCAACTATAGCAAACAGGAAGGTATCCTCGGTGGAAGCAATGCTTCCGATTACTCACGCTACGGCGGACGTATCAATTCCGAGCACATTCTACTCAAAGGTAAAGACCATAGCATCATAACTTTGGGTGAGAATGTATCCTACTGGTACCACTCAAGCCATGTCCTCGCAGAGGGTAACGGTTACTGGAATATCATGCAGCCCGTATATGCCAACTCTCCCCTTGTCCCTGCATTTAATGAAGACGGGACTCCTACTAACTTTGCACAAAACGGCGCAGGATGGAGCTCAATGATTTTCAATAACCCCTACGAAGGTTTTATCAATGGTATGTATAATTCGCTCAACCGTAACCGTGACTTCGGTGTAGGAGCTACTTTCTACTGGATTGTAGAACCTATTAAGAATCTTAGGTATAGGGGCCAAATAAATACCGGTTATAGCGCCAGCAACTATCGCAGCACTTCAAAGCCATATTCTTCAAGCTCTACATCTGCAAGTTCCAACTACGGCCTGCAACAGAACTCTAACCAAAACTCAAGCATGTCAGTTGAAAATACGATCTCTTACGTGCTTCCGACATTTGGCAAGAACAATATTGACGTTCTTATCGGTCAGTCAATTGAGAAATCAAATTGGGCAACTGAAATGAAAATGGCGTTCAGCGCATCTCCCGATAATCTCAATTCACTTGTTCTTAATGGCTGGGATTTCACTATTCCCTCCAATATGGATAAAGACAGTATGACCGGCTTCAGTGGCTATGACAATCCTAAGGAGGGTCGAATCGCTTCTTTCTTCGGTCGTCTTAACTACAACTTCGATGAAAAATATCTTTTGACAGCAATTGTACGTCGAGACGGTAGTAACAACTTCGCACGTGGTCATCGTTGGCATACATATCCGTCAGTATCTGCCGGCTGGGTTCTCACCAACGAGAAATTCATGGAAAGTGCATACAATGTTATGGACTTCTTCAAGATCCGTGCAAGCTGGGGTCAGAACGGTAACTGCCAGGTAGGCAACTTCTACTATCTCTCAAATATTGGCTTCTCACCTACAGATTATGCCGATTACGGTTATAAGTTCAACAGCAATATGGTTTCCACAGTTGAGGGTATATATCAGACCGGTGCTTACGCGAAGAACGTTCCCAATGAAAACCTCACATGGGAAACCTCCGAGCAGTGGGACCTTGGCTTTGACGCTCGCTTCCTCCATAGCCGCTTAGCCCTCACCTTCGACTGGTATCTCAAGAAAACAAAAGACTGGCTCGTACAGGCTCCTCTCAACGACGTGCTCGGCTATGAAGAGGCAGCAATGATTAACGGTGGCGACGTTGAGAACCGTGGTGTTGAGCTTGCTCTCTCATGGAACGATAACATTGGCGGTGACTTCCTTTACCATATCAATGTGAACGGTGCTTACAACAAAAACAAGGTTACACGTCTTGCCACAGCTTCCGGCAAAATCGGTGACGACATCAGCAGCTCTCTCTTTGAGAACTCCTCTTATGTTTCGCTCGTAGAAGTTGGGCACCCAATCGGTTACTTCAGCGGCATGAGCCACAACGGTATCTGGCAGAGTCAGGCTCAGATTGACGCTGCCCGTGCAGCCGGACAAGCTGTCCTTCCCACAGCACAGCCCGGTGACTTCATCTGGGATGACTATAATCACGATGGCGTTATCACTCTCGACGGCGACCGCCATGAGATTGGCGATCCGAATCCTGACTGGACACTCGGTATTAACCTCGGATTTAGCTACAAAGGCTTAGATGTCAGCGCAGCCGGTTCAGGTGCATTCGGAATGCAGGCTATGCAATGCTATCGCACTGCTCTTCTCGCTAATCCGTATATCAACTACACAACAGACATCCTTAACCGTTGGCATGGTGAGGGCACCAGCAACTCTGTGCCTCGCCTTGTAGTCGGAAGTGAGAACAACCAATGGGTATCTACATATTATATGCAGAATGCTGACTATTTCAAGCTTCAGAACATCACAATTGGTTACGATTTCACCAACCAGTTTAAGACTCCCTTCCAGCAGCTCCGCGTCTATGCACAGCTCCAGAACCTTTGCACAATTACAAAATATTCAGGTGTTGACCCTGAAATCGGTTCTAACGGTGGAACTAAATATAGCTGGATACGTGGTCTTGACACCGGTCTCTACCCCTCTGCCCGCTCATTCGTGATCGGCGTGACCATCAAATATTAATACTTAAACATCAAGAGAAACAATATAGATATGAAAAAGAATCTTTTGATTGCATTAGCCGCAGTCGGGATGCTCTCCCTAACATCATGTGAGGATTTCCTTGACTCGACCAACTATACTCAAGCAAACTCAAGCAACTATCCCGCAGCGGCTGCCGATCTTAACAAGGAGTTGGCTGCCCTCTACGGAGTAATGAATCAATTCTGTAAAGATCCATTGCAGACTCCTTGGCTTGTCTGGAATATTATGTCTGACGATACCAACGGCGGAGGTGGCACCGGCGATATTGAAGCACACGCAATCGGTCACCTGATGACTAATAAAGATGAACTTTACAGCTTGGCATGGCACAACACATATGTAGGTATCTCACGTGCCAATGCTGTCATCTACTCGGTAGACGCTTTTGACTGGACCGGAAAAGAGACTACCCGCAACCAGCTCCTTGGTGAAGCTTATTTCATGCGCGGTCTCTTCTATCTTTGGGGCACTCAGTTCTGGGGTGATATTCCGGCATATTGGTCAGCAGCCGCTCCCGATCCTTGTCCTCAAGTAAGCGCAAAGGAAGTGATTTACCCCCATATCCTCGCTGACTTTGTTTCCGCCTCCAACCTTATGACTAACGGTGCAACCACATGGGGTGACGGACACGCCATGAAAGGTACAGCTGAAGGTTATCTCGCACGTGCCTATATGTTCTATCAGGGTTTCTACAACAAGGCAGGTGAGCTTGCAAGTGCTTCTCTCGCCGACATTGAGCTTCCTGAACAGGAGGGTGTAACCGGACCACTCACTAAGGCTCAGGTTGTGTCTTACCTTGAAGACTGTATCAACAATTCCGGAGCAGAGCTTATTCCTGATTATCGTCGGCTCTGGCAATATACCAACGAGCTGACAGCTCCCGATTATGAATATGTCAAAGATCTTGCGGATGCAAAAGAGTATTGGGCAGGCAATGGCAATAAGGAGCAGCTCTTCCAAGTACAGTTCACGAATGTAGCCACTTGGAACGGCACAACCGCTATGGGCTTCACTAATATGACATCTCTCTATGTTAGTCTGCGTGTGGATGAGAATGAATTGGGTCAATCTAACGGTGGTATAGAGACCTTCCCCTATGCCAAAGGTTGGGGTCAAGGTGTATTCAATATGAACGCTGTAAAGGAATGGTCTGACTCTGATCCCCGTAAGAAAGCTACCGTGCTTGACTGCGACACCGAGCTTAAACAGTTTGCCTATACAACCTCCTGCTCTGAAGAAACAGGCAAATACAATAAGAAATGGATTGCTGTCACTTGCAGTGAGTCTACTTGGGATAAAGATGCCGATGCATATACATGGTGGGGTGTCTTCCGTAAAAATCATGACTATACTCTTACCAGCGGTAATTCTATGCAGGGCGACCACTTTACAGATATCATCCTGCTTCGCCTTTCCGACGTAATGCTTATGCACACCGAACTTACAGGCAATCCTGAAATGATGAACAGGGTACAGAAACGCGCTGGAGTTGCCACTACAGGTTATTCTTGGACTAATCTCCAAAATGAACGCCGTTGGGAACTCTTTGGCGAGGGCATACGCTTCAACGACCTTCGTCGCTGGTCAGGTATCGACGGTGGAGAGAACTGTCTCGCGGCTTTGGCACTTGAGAAGCAGAACGGCTCAGAGGTCAACTATACCGGCCGTTGGACATTCATGAAGCACGCATCCTCTTCTTGGGCACAGCGTTATGCAAAAACTAACGGCTTCCTCCCAATTCCTCCCGGTCAGATCAATATCGTAAACAATCCTGAAGTGCTTAAGCAGAATCCCGGCTGGGGTACAGATGCAAGTGATTGGAATATGGCAAGCACTCCTGTTTACTAATCCATTAAAGAAAACTCGAAATGAAAAAAACACTATTGATATTGGCGTTGTCAGGAGTCTTGTTCACATCCTGCGACCCTCAGAAAGCTGAAGGCGATTTCGTATCACCTACAATGACTGCGGAAAGTCTTTTGAACGGTGCGACCTTCGCTCAGTTCGATCAGGTTAAAGACGATAATGGCAACATCTCCTATGTTGCGTCAGAGACCGGTAACTATATACAGTATAATTTCCCCGGTGTCTCAGCTGTAAATATCTACTACGAAAAGAGCGGAGAAAAGAAGACCTTGTCTTACGGACGTTCCGGAGGAATGTTCTTCTATATGCCCTCTCGCGGTAGCGATCCATTGCAGACCCTCTACTTCTCCTATCTCAATGAGGATGGAACTGAGGTAGTAGCCCAGAAGCAATTCACTCTCAATGTTGCCCAGGCTCTTGACCCCGCTGTCAAGGTGCTCGTCTCCAACAATGGTACAAAGAAATGGAAATGGATGCCGACAAGTGCCAACGGCGGTGCTGTTTGGGGCAACGGCGGTTATCTCGCGGGCGAACAGAATGGTAGTCTTGACATCAACGGCGCTTGGTGGGGCTGCGGTGTCTTGGACGGAGACTGTGGTGACACATTCGAGGGTCAAACCGGACACGCCGGTTCTCGCTGGCCCGAAGTTCAGGGCGAGTGCTATGCCCTCTCTTATATGGAGTTCAATGAGGATGGTTCTTTGAATGCTTACAGCAATACAGGCGACCTAATCAACGAAGGTAGTTTCACAATCAAAGACTACAACAACAACGAGATTACAAATGCCGAAAAGTTCTCAAGAGGTACACTCGAGACTTCTGATGGTGCTATCCTTTGGCCGTTTGCCATCAATACAGGCGGCTTCCAGCCCACAAGCTTCGAAATCGGCTATCTCGATGTGACACGCATGGTGCTTATCTATGCAGCCGAAGGCACAGGTGCTTGGAGCGAGTGTACTTGGTGGTCATTTATGAGCGATGATGATCCTTCCGGTATCCTTGCTTCACACGATTGGCACTGGAAACCCACAGATGTTAATGGTGGTGCTGTATGGGGCAACGGCGGTTATATGGCAGGATCACAGGATGGCACAGGTGCAATCAACGGTGCTTGGTGGGGCTGCGGTGTAAACGACGGTGACTGCGGTGACACTTTTGCAGGTCAGATGCAACATGCCGGTGATGCTTATGTAGAAGGTGAGGAATATGCTGCCTCTAAGATGGTCTTCAACGAAGACGAGGCTTCAATCACAGTATTCGGCAAAGATGGCAATCAGCTCCGTCAGGGTTCATTCTCTCTTGACATGACACCCAACGCCGAACACTTCAGCATCGGCAATCTCAACACTTCTGCGGGAGCTATCCTTTGGCCGTTCGCCATCAACCAAAATGGACTCCAGCCCACAAGCTTCGAAATCGGCTACTTGGGTTCAGATGCAATGGTACTCATTTATGCTGTTGATGGTACAGGTGCTTGGAGTGAATGTACTTGGTGGTCATTCGGTAAGTAATCTTGACAGTATAATCTAATCTGATTATATCATCTTCAAAGGATGCGTGTTGACAAACGCGCATCCTTTTTTAAGATAACAACAAAATGAGAAATTTAATTTATCTGTCACTCTACTTAATCTGTCTCGGTGTAGTTTGCTGCACTAAGAGCAATGAGGAATATATAGTGCAAGGCTCAACTACCCAATCTCGTCTCAACGGACAAAGAGTATTTATTGTACCTTATGGAAATCCGACAATTGAAGACAGCATCGGCGTTGACTCTACTGTTATCAAAGACGGAAAATTTGAATTCCGGAGCCGCAAAGGAGAATACCTTGCCCGAGTGACTGTAGACAAGCATGTCCGTTATGGCACACAAGATCTTCTGATTGTCACCGAACCCGGAGTGATAACCGTTGTAATCGACAGTGTATCTTCAGGAGGAGGCACGCCTCAGAATGAAGCGCTGCAATCATGGAAAGACCTCAAGACGAATCGTGATAATGTTCATTGGAATCAGAGCCAACATATCAAATACCTGCGCGAACAGGGTGATACGGTCTACGCTAATGCCCTTGCTGACTCCTTAAAGAATTTCAACGAGCATTATCTTAATCAGATTCACGGCATTATGCGTGTTCTCGGTTCCGGCACCGCCTATAATCTCCTCCACCAAAGATACGGCGAACCAAATTAATCCCGAATGTTCTTTCCAGCTTTAGTTGAGTTGGAAAGAACATTTTTCCACATTCTCTAATCTCTTATTTTTCAACTAATATTTGCATATCTTTCCAACTTTTCGTATTTTTGCTTAAAAATAGACCAATCTGACATCATGCCAAAAGAAAAGCAAAACGGTGACGCTTCCAAACCATCGTTATCATTGAAATACATCCTTACATTCCTCTCTTTAGCTATAACAGTGCTCGTATATTATTTCTGGGCATTCCCCTATCGAGCTGCACTTAGCTATAGAGAACAATTCCAACTATTTCTGACCACCGGCTCTTATTTCACCGATCTTGCCTCACGTCCCGGTGGGATCGCAATATATATAGGCGAATTTCTTACACAATTCTTCAATAACTTCTGGATTGGCGCAGCCGTAATGACCGGCTTAATGCTAC
Organism: uncultured Porphyromonadaceae bacterium; assembly: GCA_947177145.1. Lineage (GTDB taxonomy): Bacteria > Bacteroidota > Bacteroidia > Bacteroidales > Muribaculaceae > Lepagella. The sequence goes on along the minus strand of CAMWTL010000023.1, from coordinate 9,454 downwards.
TGTTTATATGGTTCTGTTACCTTCTTATTAATAAATTTGCACCCGTTCTCCCGCGCTTCTCCAAATTCACACTCTCGCTAATACCATTCATTTCTGTCTGGTTGCTTTATGGCAATCCCGATGTTACCCTCTGTTTCCTTACAGCTCTATTAATAGCGATAACTGTTGCTTATGTCTCTCTGTCTTCAAACAGTGACAAGCTTACTGTTGCAGAAAGATATTTGAAGATGGCTGCTCTCACAACATTGGTATATTGGCTGACAGGACACGCTACAATCGTCTTCACTCTCCTCATAATAGGCTATTTATGCAAGTCTCACAATATCTCCATTGTTCATAAATTCTTTTTTGCTCTTCTATCCTTAGTATGGCTTGCAGCAAATATCTGCATATGGTCATATACCCTCCCCTATCCTCTCAGTTACCAACTTATCGGAATAGGTTACTTAATGACTCCGGATACATTGTGTGTGGTTATCATAGTCGTTGAATTGCTGACTGTGTTTATCCCATATATAGCCACTCTCCTTAGCCAACGACCACTGAAAGCAGTTGCGCCTACGCTACTTGTCATTGAACTTATTGCTATAGTGATTTTATTTCCCAAGGCATACGATAAAACCACCTACCGCCTGATTGATTATGACTATCTGGTAAGAGCCAATAATTGGAATGGTATTATCAAGGCATCCGATAAGCACACTCCTGACCTCCCCCTTACCGTAAGCACCACAAACCTTGCCTTGGGTATGACTGACCAGCTCGACAGCCGGACATTCGATTACTATCAGAACGGCGTAGAAGGGCTACTTCCACCCTTTGCAAAAGAGCCACTCTCATCCTGGACTACCGGGGAGATATTTTTCCAACTCGGTATGATCAACAGCGCACAACGTTTCTACTTTGAAGGAATGGAAGCTATACCCAACTACAATAAGAGTAGCCGTGCAATAAAGCGAATGGCAGAAACCGCTATGATACGCGGTGAGTATGCTCTTGCGGAAAAATATCTTCACCTCCTTGAAAACACCCTATTTTATAAGAAATGGGCGCAACGTAATCTTGAACTGATTAAAACGGCTAACGGTGTGGAATCACATCCGTTATATGGGTCTCTTCGTAACAGAATGGTAGATGAAGACTACCTATTCAGTGAGGGTGAACTGGATAAGACATTAGGTCAGCTTTTCCTAAAAGATCCCGGCAACAATCTTGCCAAGCAATACTTGATTGTTTATCCTCTCTTGCAACGTAATCTGAATAAATTCGGACAGTATATGGGTGTAGTGACAGAATCGCTGCCACAGTATAATCCATTGTTGGCACAACAAGCGGTAGCGTTCATATCCATGAAAAACGGTCAACCTGTTCCGACAAACATTGTTCCTCCTATGGTTGAGCAATCACTACGTTCATTTGCACAGGCGTGGACCTCCAAGAATCCTGAGCTGATTGCTCCACACCGTCGCACATTGTATTATTATCTGCTTTCCAATGAATAACCCCTAAATCTGAGTGAAATATCTATCTTCGTATAAACCAATTTCTTGAAATCAGCCAAAATGAAATACAAAATCCTGACTTTACTGATCACAATCTTCCTTTTAGGTTGTGGAAGCACACCGACCGATGTTAAGAAAGTGGCTTCTCTCCCTCCTATCTTCCCTGACTATATTGATGTCACGATACCGGCAGGGATAGCTCCTCTTAATTTTGCTGTAGTAAGCGATAAAGAGGAGGTGCAACGTATCGACGTCACCATCAAAGGTGCCAACGGTGATGAACTCCACGCTAACGGTAAGTATGCTGACTTCAATATAGACAAATGGCACAAGTTGACCGAAGAAAACCGTGGAAGACAGCTCACAGTAAGCGTCTGTGCCAAAATAGCGGGTGAATGGAAACAATACGATGATTTCACCATTAATGTAAGTCCTTACCCCCTTGATGAATGGGGTCTCACATACCGTCGCATAGCTCCCGGATATGAAGTCTATAGTAAGATGGGTATCTACCAGCGTGATCTCGGTAATTTTAATGAGTTTTCCATAATCGAAAATACTATGACTGACGGTCAATGCTACAATTGCCACACTGCCAACCGCACCAATCCGAATGACTTTGTTTTCCATGTGCGCGGTCAACACGGAGCTACGCTGGTAAGCAAAAATGGCGAATGTACCTGGCTTAAAGCAGCCAATGATACTCTTGGTGGCTCTATGGTCTACCCCTATTGGCATCCTTCAGGACGCTACTGCGCATTCTCCACCAACCAGACCCGTCAAGGTTTCCATATATCAGGACCAAAACGCTTGGAAGTGTTTGACCTCTCTTCCGATGTGCTCGTCTATGATACTGAGAAAAATGAAATCCTACTCGATAGCCTTCTTAACAAGAAAGCGTGGTCGGAAAATACCCCCTCTTTCTCACCTGATGGCAAGTGGCTATATTTCACCACCTGCTATCAGCAGGAATATCCTTTAAAGCATAAAGAAGAGCGGTATAATCTCTGTCGTATCGCATTCGATGAGACTACCGGACATTTCGGCTCACAAGTTGACACACTCTTCAATGCGGTTGACCTTGACAAAAGTGTGACCTGGCCACGCCCCTCCTACGATGGTAAATATATCCTGTTCACCCTCTCCGACTACGGCTATTTCAGCATCTGGCATAAGGAATCTGACCAATGGCTGCTCAATACGGCTACAGGAGAGGCTCGCCCTGCTGAGGAAATCAACAGTAATGATGCCGACAGTTTCCATAACTGGAGCGACAACAGCCGTTGGGTGGTCTTCACTTCCCGACGTAATGACGGACTATATTCCAATCTATACCTTACCTGCATTGATGATAACGGACATTTCTCAAAACCTTTCCTGCTGCCCCAAGCAAATCCGGAAGAGTATTATACCCAGTCACTTTACTCTTTCAACACACCGGACTTCACCAAAACGAAGGTAGATTTCAACAGTAGAGCAGCCGTAGAGGCAATCCTGTCTGATGAACGTATTCCGGCTCAAGTAAGATAAACTTCCTCGAAAAATGACACGTACAATCATCACCCGTTGCGGATTTTCGCTTATAACCTTCTTGGGCATATGGCTATTTCTTTGGCTGCAATGTCCGCAATATCTTTTATATCACGAACAGAACCAGCTTTTTCTCTTTACCGGAACCTATTTTACAAATAGCATAGTAGTGCCCGGCGGGATGGCTGACTATCTTTCGGAATTCGTAGTGCAGTTTTACTATGTGCCTCTCTACGGTGCGCTCCTTACGGCTTTTATACTTACTCTTTCACAAGTATTCTTAGGATTGGCATGCCGTGGCTGTGCATTATCAGAAGAGACTTATGCACTGGCTGCCCTCCCCTCAATACTTTATGTAGCTGCTATGGCGGATGAAAACATACTCCTGTCATACGCAATGGCGATGATGATGACTACGCTTTCTTTGCTCTTATTTTCTTTACATAAGAATGGCACTTTACTTACCGATACTTTTATCTTGGCAATAGGGTTCGCCATACTATATTGGCTTGCCGGACCTTTTGCCTTGACATTTATCATTGCAGGAGGAATATTGTGCCGACGTTCCTTAACCATAGCTATCGCTTTACCCATAGCCTTTTTAATTATTTGGGGTATACATAGCTTATGGTTCGAACAATATCCGCTGAGCCGTCTGTTGCAGGGGATAAATTATTACAGAGTGCCCGAGATATATCCCACTCTCCTCTATGTCATTGCTCTTGTTACTGTTCTCATTCCCCTTCTTACCAAGGTAAAAAAGGAAACTATGCACGTGAAAATCGGAGCTACAAACCTTATCGCCTATACCACAGAGGTAGCCGTGTTGCTTTTCGCTGTGGTATATATACCGACCTCTTTCGACAAAAACAAAAGCCGTATTCTAACATATAACTCTCTCGTGAGGCAGGGACGGTGGGCAGACATCATAGAGAAGGCTCAAAAAGAGAAACCGACCGATTTCTTCTCTCTCCAAGCCATAAACCTTGCTCTCGGTATGACCGGCAATCTGACAGAATCAATGTTTCAATACAACCAGAAAGGTACAGAGGGACTTATTGGCAGAGATCGACTTGACAATACCACCCAATTAATCACAGCCGAAGCACTTTATCGCTTAGGGCTTACAAATATAGCATTCTCCACTACTTTTGACTTACAAGAGGCTATAATGAATGACCGTAAAAGCGGACGCTTGATGAAGCGTATGGCTGAGTGTATGCTTATCAACGGCAATTATAAGGTGGCAGCCAAGTATCTTGGCATTTTACGCCACAGCCTCTATTATGCTGATTGGGCACGCCACGCAGAAAAACTTCTTGGAGATGACAATGCCGTTGAGGCACATCCTGTGTACGGACCTTTACGCCGAAACGCATTTAAGAAAGAGGCGTTCTACGACTCGACCCAAATTGACAAAATCTTGGCTATGCTTACCCTTGACAGTGACGGTTCAAATAAGTTAGCGTGGCAATATTTCTGTGCTGCTGCGATGTTGAAGGGCGATCTTGCCACACTCGCCGGCGTCTGCAACTACTTTTCCGAGCATTACACTCACCCACATCTTCCCCGCCATGTTCAGGAGGCAATCGCAATGTATTGGACCTCTACAAATCAGTCGTTTGAAGGTGTGCCCTTCCCAATCAGCCCCGAGGTACAGCAACAGACCGCTGCCCTCGCGCAGGCAGTGATGAGCAACAAGAATAATCCTGCTGCCTGGAAAGCGGTAGCTCCGGATTCATATGGAATATATTTCCTAAGTAATGCCTTGACCCAACCTGCTGACTCCTCGCCCGAATATCAACCTACACACGAATGATTCTATGAAATCCTACCTATTATATCCTTTTATATGTTTAGCGCTTGCAGCATGCGGCGGTGAGAAACCTCCATATATGGCACCGTCAACTGTGCAGCCTAAGATATTTCCCGACTACATAAATGTGACAATACCTGCCCAAATTGCACCTATGAATTTCAACATTGACGATAAAAACGCCGACTATGTGTATGTGAAAGTCACCGGAGACAGGGGCGGAGAAATGGAGGCATCAGGGGAGTGGGCTGATTTCGACGAGAAACAATGGCACGAATTGACTGCCCGCAACGTCGGGGCAGATCTCATATTCGATGTAAGCGTAAAGGATAAACAAGGAAAATGGCATCGCTATGCGCCGTTTGTAATGCACGTCAGCGACAAACCGCTCACCGACTATGGGGTTGTATACCGTAAAATCGCCCCCGGCTACCAGACCTTTAGCAAAACCGGTATCTACCAGCGTGCACTGGCATCGTTTGAAGAGACACCGGTGCTTGAAGAGACAGCCATTGAAGGTAAATGCCTCAACTGCCACTATTCCAATCGCGGACGTGCAGACCAATTCTCAATCCATATCCGAGGTAAAAACGGCGGAACACTTCTAAACAACGGACAGGGTCTTGCCTATCTCAACACTAAGACTCCGGAGACCTGCGGCAATGCCACCTATGGCTACTGGCATCCTGATGGTAGATATATAGCTTTCTCAGCCAACAAGATTGTGCAGAATTTCTATCTTGATAAGCAACACAATATCGAACCTTGGGACGTGGTTTCCGACCTTATAGTATTAGATACGGAAACTGACCGTCTGATAACTTCACCTCTTGTAGCCACTCCCAACTGTGAAACCACCCCTGCCTTCTCCCCTGACGGAAAGAAGATCTATTTCTGCCTGGCAGATTCAGTAGCAATGCCCGGAGGGTACGACCGATTGAAATACAATCTTTGCACTATAGACTTCGACGTTGATTCCGAAGCCTTCGGGTCACGCATCGACACTTTAATAAATGCAAAAGCTATTGAAAAGAGTGTAAGTTTACCAAGACCCTCCTACGATGGCAGGTTCTTGATGTATAACCTCACCAATCACGGCACTTCCCCTATACACCACGCCGATGCCGACCTTTGGATTATGGATCTCTCCACAGGACAAACACGCAGTCTTATCGAAGTTAATAGTGATTTCAGCGACGCTTACCACAATTGGAGTCCGGGAGGTGGTTGGTTTCTGTTCAATAGCAAACGACTCGACGGTATGTATGGCAACCTCTATTTCTCATGCATAAGACCTGACGGTACAGCCACAAAGCCTTTCCTTCTGCCTCAGCGTAATCCTCGCGAGTATTATGACGAAGCACTTCATTCCTTTAATGCCCCAGATTTTATCGCTGAAAAAATCATCCTCGATATGCCACGAGTGCGCTCGATGGTAAAATCAGGCGATATCGTCGATGTCAGTGTAAAAAAAAGTTATTGATGTCAGTGTAAAGATGATTAAAATGCTGAGAACCAAGAATACGATTATCATTGGCATATGGCTGATATGCTGCGTTGCACTTACAATATTCTACGCGACGGCATATCCTTCACATCTGCTATGGCAAGAGCAAAACCAGATATTTCTTAATACCTCCCACTGGGTTGGAACCTATTTCGACAAACCCGCCTGGCTCGGATGCCTTGCCGGTGAATGGCTCACACAGTTTTATAGCCTACCCATAGCGGGGGCTGCGATTCTTACGATTGCCATAGCATTTTGCGTTGCCCTATTTGCCAAAGCTACCCTACGCTTTCTCCCCAAAGCTGCAGCTTGGAGTGTGACAGCTCTCTTCGCAATATTATTATTTGGCTGTTCACTGTCATCTTCCACAAACCTGGCTTTCTTTCTTTGCATCGCCGGAGGTCTTTCCCTTGCGTTTGCAGAGATGTATATTATAATCAACAAGACCCGGAAGATTGACCTCTCTCCGGTAATAGTTCCTTTAGCATACTGGACTTTCGGTTTCGGAGCTTTAATTACTGCCTTGTTCATATGCCTCTTTACGTTCAAACGCTGTGCCACAGACCACAGCAAAAGATATTGGTGGCTGACGGCGGGCGTCGCGCTTGTATTTGCAGCAGGATTTCCTGCTCTTCTCTGTACCTCATACGCTTTGCCGTATGCCAAGGCACTCCTTTATCCGGGACTGGCGACTCCTACCATTCCGCAAACCAAGTTTGAGGAACGCCTTGCAATTGCCGATTCATTTTATGAACGTGATTATGCCCTTACCAAAAGACTTGCGATGAAGGCAAAAGAACCTGATGATATAACGGCTTTCTATTACTATCTCTCGACCGCTTTACAGGACTCACTGCCCGACTGTCTGCTTAAATATCCCGTTAAAAATCTTGGCACACTTACTACCATTGGTGAAACCACACCCCTTATGGTCATCAATATGATGAACGACCTTTATTATGAGCTTGGAGATATGACCTATGCTGAACGTGCGGCAATGATGCGCAACGTATTCTCACCTCGCAACCGCAATGCCCGTATGATTCGTCGCCTTGCCGAAATTAACCTTGTGAGCGGTGATACTCTCGCTGCCCTTAAATATCTTCGTATTCTCGACCGTACACACGCCTATGTAGACTGGAGTAAATCACATACCCCGGGCATGATTACTCCTGCTATTGAAGCCGACATTATGCGTCGTCGTGCCTTCTCCAATAATAAGGACAATATCAGACTGGGCGACAACTGCCGCAACATCATACTCGAACTTCTTGAATCTAATCCCGGTAATACTGTGGCTCTTGACTATTTGCTCTGCACTGATCTCCTTCTTAAAGACATGGACACTTTCAAGATGGACTATGACACCTACTGTATGTCGAAATGTAATCCAAGATACAAAGACCTTTATCAGCAAGCACTGATGATATATCTTGCCGGAACGGATGCGCCTGAGGAGGAATGGAATAAATACATTGTCTCGACTCCTTTGGTGCAATTATTCAACCGCTACAGCAATCGCCGAGGTGACCCCTCTTTCAGAGGAACTTATTGGTATTATTTCGATAAACAATAATGCCACTATTATACTGTGTATTACTTCCATAAACAATGGCTGCAACGATGAAACACATATATTTCTCATTAGCTCTAATATTCTGCTTATTAACAGCACTTGTAGGCTGCACACCTTCACCCAAAAACGTCAAGGAAACAGACGTACTGCCTCCCATATATCCGGATTATATCGGTGTAACAGTGCCCCGTAATATCGCACCGCTAAATTTCCTTCTTCGCGACAGTTGTAAAGCGTTGCAAGTCATAGCCTCTGTAGGTGATTTCGAGATAAAATCACAAAAGAAAGGTTGCGAAGCCACTTTTGACTTAAAGGATTGGAAAAAGTTGATGGACAAAGCAGCCGGAAGCTCCATAACTGTCAGCGTCACAGCTCTACAAGGAGATGAATGGGTAAAATACAAGTCTTTTGATATAGCTGTTTCTGAGGATGACATCGATCCTTATCTGACATATCGTCTTATCGAGCCTGACTATGAAGTGTTTTCTCGTCTGCAAATTTTGGAGAGGAATATCGAGGACTTTTCAGAACGTGTGCTTTGCGATTACAACGCGGTTGGCAACCGCTGTATGAATTGCCACACCCATGCTCCGGGAAATGATAATTTATCATTTCTCTATGTGCGTGGTGAAGGCGGAGGGATGGTGCTTAACGACCACGGTAAACTTAGACTATTAAATTTTAAAACTCCTGATATGGTTTCAGGCGCAGTCTATGCTCAATTTGATCCGTCAGGACAATATATCGTTTTCTCTACCAATGCAATAATTCCGGCTTTCCATTCACGTCCGGACAAGCGTCTAGAGGTGTTCGATACCAAATCGGATGTATATATCTACGATATACAGAACGATAAGGTTATACATTCTCCACTTCTTGCCGATTCAACACGACTGGAAACGTTTCCGACTTTCTCGGCAGATGGCAGCAACGTCTACTACTGTGTGGCTGACGGTCCTGCCCGACCATCTCTTCTCGACAGTATTCATTATAGCCTATGCCGAATCGCTTTCGACACCACACAAGGCAAATTTGGAAATGCGGTGGACACTGTAATACAAGGCAATCAAAGAAACGGCAGCATAAGCCATCCGAGAGTTTCACCGGATGGCAAACGCCTGCTATATACCGTTTCTGATTTCGGCACTTTTCCTATATGGCACCGTGAAGCTGATTTGCGTATGATTGATCTTGAAAATGGTAAGGTTGACAGCCTCAGCATAGTCAACAGTCCGATGAGCGATACTTATCACAGTTGGTCATCATCAGGTCGATGGTTCGTATTCGCCAGTAAACGTGACGATGGTCTCTATGGCAAGCCCTATTTCGCCCACGTCGCTGCCGACGGCAAAGTCTCCAAACCCTTTGTACTCCCCCAAAAATCACCCTCCTTCTACGACTACAATCTAAAATCGTTCAAGGTCCCGGCCCGCGGGGGGGGGGGGGGGGGGGGGGGGGGGGAGGGGAGGGGGGGGGGGGGGGGCGGGGCGCGGGGGGGGGGGGGGGCGGGGGCGCGGGGGGGG
>CAMWTL010000022.1 GCA_947177145.1 uncultured Porphyromonadaceae bacterium | reverse complement strand
TAAAGCCAAACTGTAAAAAGGTGAAAAGTACTGCCTGACAGTGTTTAAACCATAACAGAGGGACGATTCAGCTGAATCGTCCCTCTGTTATCTTGCTATGTATCGGGAAAATTAGCGAAGGAGGCGAGGCGCTTGGAAATAGAGACCGAAGTTGATGCCGAAATTCCAGTTATGTGCCGGAGATGAGAGATAATTGGCATATAGCGATAGGCTGGCAAAGGGGAAGTTGTATACCGCTGCCACTTCTCCTACAAACTGCGGCTTCGTAAACCATCCGTCGTAGACAGTGATGCCCGAAGCACCCTGTTTCACACCGCGTATAGGGCAGAACATGAAGAAGTCTCCCCTCAACTGGGCATGGCTGATCGGAGTCCACACGGGCATAGTTCCGATAGCGGCATAGTTGTCGCTGCGGAAAGCCACATTGAAATAATTGCGTGTAGAGGGTGTGGGAGCAAATGCAGCGGCGTGAATCATTGTGGCGGTGTAGTTCTGATAGAGCTTTTGGATGGTGCCAAGACCGTTTACGAAAGCCCCAAGCTTAAAATTGTCGTGGAGTGGGAAGTAATGACGCCACAATAATTCCAGAGAACTGCGCAGATGGTGTCCCCACTTGGTGTCGGAGGGTGTCACTTCCGGGTCGCCGGAGAAAAATTTATTGGCTTCCTGACTGATGAGCACATTTGCTTTCCACTCCCTGCCTGAAGAGGGATACATTTGGTCGTTGAGAGTGTTAAGCTCGATTCCTGTCTTAAAAGCCGCGATACGATAGCGTGATTTATCTTTCTTGGCGGTGGCGAAATTAGTCTGGTTGTAAGGGAAAAAGTTGTCGGCTTCCCAGCCATAAGCTATATTGGCAAAACCTTTTGCCTCCCTACCGAGTGCAAAGCAGTAGTTAAGGCGGAAGAATGACTCGGTGTCGTTGATAAAGGAGGGGGTAGAGTTCTGATAGAAGAGAAGTTCAGAGTCGTAGTATTTCTGACGGCTCACTACCGCCTCAAATTGCATATAAGAGGGTAGGGAGGATCGTAGCGAGAATTTGGCGCTTAACATTCCTGCGTAATAGGATTGACCTATCCAACCGCTGAGGTCTACGTCAAGGCTGTTGAGGCTCAATGTGTGGTAGCCGAAGGAGAGATAGAGCATACTGTTGGTGGAAGAGGTAATCCATCCTCCCACACCTATGTTCCAGGGATTCTTTACAGAGGCTTCAAGTAGGAGGGTGTTATGTCCGTCTTTGCCGAATTTCGCTTGCGGAAGAAGGTCGGAGAGCTTACCGTCGGTAACGACACGATAATACGCATTCTGCACATCCTCCATAGTGATGGGATGTGGATCGCGCTTTTGGTTGCCTTCGAACAAGAATTTCATAAAGTTTGCCTGTGCCGGGGTTGCACCTGTGACACTTACAGAGTCGAATGTCACCACCGGGGTCTTTGCCGCGAAACTGCGTCGCCTTTCGGCAAGCACTTCCGGGCTTTCCCTCACCGATATGCGCTTTTTGATTGAGTCTACCATACTCAGACCGGTCTTATAGCCGATTGAATAGATCTCGTCGGCAGCTGCGAAGTCGAGCACCGCGAAATTGAGCACGGGCACCTGTATCTTCACACCCTCATTAGCAGGAAGAGAATAATCATTGTTCTGTATAATCATATCCTCAAGCTGGCTGTATATGTCGTTGCGGATAGGCTTTGTGTCGGCAGAGGAGACAGAGACACCGATGATAAAGTCAGGATGGAAATCATTTCGCATAACGTTTACGGGGAAATTATCGTAGATGCCACCGTCGTATACCAGCACGCCATCCATCTCAATTGGCTTGAACACCAACGGGAAGCTCATCGAGGCACGTACGGCATCGCCCAAAGAACCGTCTTTACACACAATCTTATGCTTATGGTAGATGTCGCTTGTGACGCAGCGGAAGGGAACAAAGAGATTGTTGAAATTGGCGTCGCATTGCTCCGTATAGGGTGAATATAGCTTCAGAAACTCAAGGTTCATCGGAATAGGACTAATCAGAGAACTTGGGATAATCTGGCTTGCTATGTTGTTGGTAGTGTCGCGGAAATTGATGTTGACAGATGCCCACTTCGGGGTTGGGGCAGGAGTGGTGAAGTAATATTCAAGGCTACGGTCGATGGTTCCGGTGCTCCAATAGCCGAAACCTTTCGAGGTGAAGAGATCCATCATCTGTTCCGGGGTCCATCCGCAGCTGTAAAGGCTCCCGACAATCGCACCCATAGATGTGCCGGCTACATAGTCAACCGGGATGCCGTTCTCTTCAAGAGCTTTGATTACACCTACGTGGGCAATGCCCTTAGCGCCGCCGCCGCTGAGGACAAGTCCGATTTTCTCCTGGGCAACCGACGGAAGGGCGGAGGTACATACTACGACAATCGCAGAACAGAGAGTCGCGATTAGTCGGCTGATCGCGTTAAAACTGTTGAGATGATGTGGAATCTTCATATCTTGGTGAAGGTTTAACAATGTGGAAAGTAAAATAGTAGTGTGGAATATCTATATAATATAATGCCGACCGACAATAAAAGTTTATCGGTCGGCGTCATAATTCATGTCATTCTTTTAAGAATTAGTGTCATTCTTTTATGAAGCGGAATAAATCAGCCTCATATGTTAAGTAAATCAGGCTCAGAGATCATTTGTCGAGCTGTTTGGAAAGTCCCGGCGTAGACCAGGTGGTAGAATCGGCAAGGATAAGTAGCGCCTCATATTTGAGAGTGGAGATAATACGTTTCGCCTCCTCGCTTCCAGCTGCCATGCAGGCTGTGGCTATGGCGTCAGCCTCCATTGCCGAAGGGGCTATGACGGTCGCGCTTATTACGTCTGTAGCCACCGGACGTCCCGTCTTTGAAGAAATGGTATGCCCCATAGTCGTGCCGTTTTGCTTATGGAAATTACGGTAATTCCCGGAGGTCGCCATTCCGGCATCGGTTATCTGAATCACTGCACACGCATCATGCACTATAGATGAGTCTGTTTCGACCGGACGGTCAATTGAGACCCTCCACTGGTCCATACTCGGACTGATACCACCCATTGCGATTTCACCGCCAATTTCAACAAGATAATTCGTGACTTCGTTACGGCGCAGCATAGCGGCGACTGCATCGCAGGCATAGCCCTTTGCTATGGCAGAGAAGTTGAAATTGATGTTAGGGTTGTCCTTAATCAGGGTATCGCCGTGCAGATGGGTCTTGTCCATACCCACATACTCCATAATCTGTGGAATCCTCAGGGTGTCGGCTGTCGGTTCGTGTCCTTTACCGAAGCCCCACGCGGCAATGAGAGGGGAGAGGGTAGGGTCAAACAAGCCGTGGCTCTCGGTGTAAGCCTTCATAGAGCCTTTGTATACTTTCTTGAAATGGTTATCTACAAGGGTGGTGTCAAGGCGATTTACGCGGCTTACGAGTGAAGTGGTGTCAAATACGTTGAGGCTCTTGCCAACGTCGTTGAGCACTACGATTATGGAGTCGGCAAGTGAGGGGTCGCCATCGAATGTCACGTGGTAGGCTGTGTTCCATATCAGACCCTCTGTTTTCTGGAACCGGCTTTTGGCACAGCCTAATAAAAACACTGCTATGAAGAGAGAGACAACCGCTGAAAGGGGTGAAAGATGCTTTGAAAACATAAAAAGAGTAAAGATTCTATAAATAATTTCAGCAAAGTTAGCAAAAATCAATAAATTTGTGTAAATTTGAATCTTATAAATCACATATGAAGCTTGTAATTCATAACAGGTGATGATAAATATTAATTTTCTCCCTCCGAAAGCGGGGTGGAGATGACCTGACCACATAATTAAAAGAAAGTATAATATTAAAAGAAATAGCAATGAACGAATCATTTTTATTCCTTGCAGAGGGCTTCGAGGAGATTGAGGCTCTCACAGCTGTAGACGTGATGCGCAGAGCCGGTATCAATGTGAAAACAGTGTCGATTACACGGGCACTTCAGGTGAAGGGAGCGCATGGCATAATTGTAAATGCCGATGTACTTTACGACAACACCCTCTTCAGCTCAGCCAAGTGGCTTGTGCTTCCCGGAGGCATGCCAGGAGCCACCAATCTTTATGAGTTCGCGCCCTTGCAGGGTCTTCTTCGCCGTCAGGCTGAGTCGTCTGAGGGTAAGATAGCTGCAATCTGTGCCGCTCCTGCTGTTGTGCTTGGGCAGCTCGGTCTCCTCAAAGGACATCATGCCACCTGCTATCCCGGTTTTGAAGATTTGCTCAAGGGTGCCATAGTGGAGAATGCTCCTGTAGTGGTAGACGAGAAGTTTGTTTTAGGCAACGGTCCTGCCAACGCTATGCTTTGGGCTCTCAATATCGTGAAGGAGGAAAAGGGTGTGAATGTGGCTGAACAGGTAGCCAACGGCATGCTTTATTATCCTACCACCAGCGACAAGATTGTAAATTACTTCGGATAAACAATGGCTTACTTCACGCTTCAACACGACGGCGAAGGAAAATACACTGAAAAGATGAGCCGTTTCCTGTCGTTTGCCATAAAGGTAGACGATGCGGAGACGGCTCGTGAGTATATCAAGGAGTATCAGAACGAATATCACGATGCGCGTCACGTATGCTGGGCTTATATGGTAGGACCCGAGCGTAAGGAATGGCAGCTCAACGACAACGGCGAGCCTTCCGGCACAGCCGGGAAACCCATTTTGGGGCAGATCAACAGTTTTGGCGTCACGGATGTGGTAGTGATAGTGGTAAGATACTTCGGCGGCATCAAACTTGGCACTCCGGGCTTGATAGCGGCTTATAGGGAGGCTGCCCGATTGGCTTTGGAAGACGGCGGGAAGCAGGAGATGCACGAGATGTCGGAGGTGGTTGTTACGTTTCCTTATGTGTCTGCCGACGGGGTGATGAAGCTTGTGAAGAGTGGGGGCATAGAGGTGGTGGAACGCGAGTTTGACAACACGTGCAGCCTGCGTCTGCGCTTCCGTAAGGATATGGCTCCGGAGATAACGGGTAGGCTTTCTTCGCTTGACGGAGTTAGCTTGAGAGAGGGCTGAGAATGTCGGAAGTGATATGTAAAGATGCCTTCTACCCCCTCCGGAATGAAAAAATACGGGATTTTTGATATAAACTTTTTAAAGAATGAAAAAAAATTCCGATATTTGCACCGCCAAATGGAATGGCGGCTGCACGACTGTGGTTGAGAGGTTGCCTTTCCATAAGGCGCCAAGACCAAAACATAAATCTTTTTTTACACAAAAATGACAAAAGCTGAGATAGTAAATGAGATTTCTCGCACCACCGGACTTGAGAAAGCTGCGGTGTTGACTACAGTCGAGAGTTTTATGGACGTTGTTAAAGAGGCTATGGCTGGAGGTCAGAACGTGTATCTTCGTGGATTTGGCAGCTTCATCATCAAGACAAGGAAGGAGAAGACCGCCAGAAATATTTCCAAAAACACCTCCATCAAGATACCGGAACACAAGATTCCCGCTTTCAAGCCCTCGAAAGTGTTTCTCGCAGAAGTTAAGTAAAGAGACTTAAACATATTATTAATTAACCATAATATTAACCATTATGCCCAGCGGAAAGAAAAGAAAAGGCCACAAGATGGCTACCCACAAGCGCAAAAAAAGACTGAGAAAGAATCGTCATAAGAAGAAATAATTCTCAGGAAAAAAGCTAACAAGCCGTAATGGGTGAAGTGAGACGCTTCACCCATATGCTTTGTTGCTTCGGCATCCCCTCCCTACGCGACAGCTCCACTTGGCTCTGCTGCGACAGATTGAGCCGGTGAGAGCGGGCAGGGGAGGTTAAGATCTTAAATTCAAGATGAAAAGCGAATTAGTAGTAGATGTCCAGCAGAAGGAGATTTCAATAGCTTTGCTTGAAGACTCGCGCCTTGTTTCGCTGCAGAAAGAGAGTCGCAACATCGCATACGCGGTAGGCGATCTCTATCTTGCCAAAGTGAAGAAGATAATGCCCGGTCTGAATGCGGCGTTCCTTGATGTTGGCTATGAAAAGGATGCTTTTCTTCATTATCTCGACCTTGGGCCACAGTTCAGCACCTACAATGCTTATTTGCAGGAGGCTATGGCAGACAAGAAAAAAATTCCCAACATCTCCAAGTTTCAACTTGAGCCTGACATACCGAAGCAGGGCACAATCCAGAATGTGCTTCAGCCGGGTCAGCAGTTGCTCGTGCAGATAGCAAAGGAGCCTATTTCCTCGAAAGGCCCGCGCCTCACCACAGAGATTTCCTTTACGGGACGTTATATGGTGCTGATGCCTTTCGGCGATAAGATTTCGATTTCGCAGAAAATCAAGTCTACTGAGGAAAAGATACGTCTCCGGCAGTTAATAGGAAGCATCAAGCCGAAAGGATTCAGCGTAATAGTACGCACTTCGGCTGAAAACAAACGTGTAGCCGAGCTTAACAATGAGCTGCGAAGCCTTGTGAAGAGTTGGGAAGAGTCAATCGCCAAGATGCAGAGGAGCCAGCCTCCGATGCTTATCTATGAGGAAGATTCCAGGGCGGTGAGCGTGATACGCGATATTTTCAGTCCGACTTTTGAAAATATCTATGTCAACGAGACAGAGACCTTCACACAGATACAGAACTATGTGGGATTGATAGCTCCGGAGAATAAAGAGATTGTAAAGCTCTATGGGAAGGATATTCCCATCTTCGACCATTTCAATATCACACGTCAGATAAAAAGTTCGTTTGGAAAGACCGTCTCGTTTAAAAGTGGCGCTTATATCATCATTGAACATACAGAGGCACTGCACGTAATCGATGTCAATTCGGGCAACCGCAGTAAAGCCTCTGCCGATCAGGAGAGCAACGCCCTCGATGTGAATCTGAAGGCGGCGGATGAGATAGCACGACAGTTGCGCCTTCGCGACATGGGAGGCATAATCGTGATCGACTTCATCGATATGAACAAGGCAGAACACCGGCAGACTCTCTATGATCACATGAAAGAGATTATGGCAAACGATAGGGCACGCCACAATATTTTGCCTTTGAGCAAGTTCGGACTTATGCAGATCACCCGCCAACGTGTGCGTCCGGCTTTGGACATCACCACCAGCGAAAAGTGTCCCTCTTGTTTCGGCAAAGGTGAGATACAGCCGTCGCTGCTTTTTACGGATAAACTCGGCGAGAAAATTGAATATCTGGTAAATCACCTTAAGGTCAAGAAATTCACCATGTATGTGCATCCCTATGTGGAGGCATACATCAAGAAAGGGATGTTTTCCCTTTACGGAAAATGGCGGCGCACTTATGGCCGCTCCTTCAAGCTGATTGCCGACGAGGCGTTGGCATACCTGCAATATAGAGTGATCGACGAAACCGGCAAGGAAATCGACCTCAAAGAGGAGAGCGATTTCAACAGCAACCAGTCGAAGACACACGCCCGGCAGAAGCACGGCACAAATAATGAAGAAAAGGATTCCTAACGACATTGGAATTTTAATACGTGGTCTTTTTCACCACGCACAGCAAAAGATAGAGGGTATGAACGCGATGTTCATACCCTCCATCTTTTACTATGCGTGGAAATATTCCGAGAGCCTTAAAGTAGAATTATTGGAATTGTGTTAAGATTTTGCGAGTCATGATAGTTTTAGCGGTAACGGTAGAGCTTGACGTGGAGGATGGTGAAGTCGTCGGGAGAGATGCGGACGTGACGGCCTTGGTGTGTTTCGTCGCCTGAAAGTCGGCGTATGCGTCGCATCTGAGTGTCGATTTCATCACATGAAAGTATGCCTATTCGCTCTGTAGAATGTGACGAATTGCAAAAGCCCTTTGAAATGGGTTGCGAAACTGAGAAGGTGGGTTGCAAGTTGGTGATTGAGGAGGTAGTCGGCGAGTTTGGGGTTGAGGATTCGGCTGTTGGGGTGGTGCCGGTTGCGAGGAAGCCGTCTTCTCCGAGTGTGCGTGAGTCTTCTATTTCATCGTAGCTTTCGAATTTTATTACTACTCCTGTGCCGGCTATGATATATTCCATAGGGGCTATGCGGGCTATGACAGCTCCTCCTGCTTGCCAACGAGAGCCGTCGGTAGCACGAGGATCCCATGGGAGGGTGAAGAAATGTGAGGCAGTGAGGCGTAGTGAGTCGGGATCCATCGTGAGGGTAGTGCATATCGAGTCCATATCAAAATACACTCCGCGTGTCATATCCTTGCCACGCCACTGCATTAGGAGTGGTTCCCATTCACGGAGTTTGGCAAACCCTTTTACACTACGACTGTCAGGGTCATCGCTGCCGTTTTCTATTGAGAACGGACTGAAACCGATTGCCTCATGCTCACCGAAAGCATAAAGTGCCTGTGCCGGATTATCGTCTGAACGACGGATCTCCGGTATAAATAGTGGATTGTCAGGCATCGCATATCTGTCTGCCCAACCGGTAAATCCACTATCGTAGATGTCGGGTGCGAGAAGATCGACGTCCGGGGCAGCAGTTTTCCATATGTCTTTGAGATGGGCAAGAGGACCGGCTGAGGGATACTCACCCGGTCTTCTGCCACGGCTGTTCATCGCGGCATTTACATAAAGAGGGCGATTAAATACCTTACGGGCTGCTTCTGCCAAGCGACCTACGTATCGTCCGTAATGCCATGCCATAAAAGCTTCATCTGCCTCCGGAGATGGACCACCAAATACTTCATTCCATGTCAAGTTCTTCTCAGCACTACTGTTGCCGGAAAGTGCCATATTAGGGAGTGGGATATGCTGTATAAGCTCCTTCGGTACTCCGGCATTGAAAGCGGCATTGGCTTGTTCAGAATGGTCACGCGCATCCTCAAGCATACCGATTTCATTCTCCACCTGCACCATCAGCACAGTATTATCCTTATCAACGTGATCTAAATGAGTGAGCAGATTAATGAAGGCTGTGGAATCTGCCCGGAAAACATTCTCATCGAATGTCGACAAGATTTCCAATGGCTTTCCGGCCGAGGTCTTGGCTCTTGGGAAACGTTTCCAATCCTTCTTAACCCATTCCGGAGCGTAGCAGCTCATCGAGTTCTTCCAAGCACCAAACCATAGTAAAACAACCTTGAGTCCATTTGCTTTTGCTTCTCTGAGTATGGCATCGGGTAGGGTAAAATCGAATTTACCCTCTTCCGGCTCGATAAGATCCCAGTATGTCGGCACAAGCACTGTGTTAAGGTTCATCCGTTTACACTTTGCAAATGTGTCGGCAATGTCACTTTCTGAGGAAGCGCAGCTATTGCCAAGTTCCCCGCCGATAATCAGCATCGGTTTGCCGTCAATGTGTAGGGTAGGGGTTTTGCCTAAAGGCTGTAGCGTGACTTCGCTACGGCATAACAATGATATGGCAGTTAAGAGAATTGTACAGATAATGCTCTTCCTCATTTTATAATCTGACTTTATAAGGTAATCTTCAAGTCCTTTCACAATTTTGTTGGCAGAGCCTAATCCTTTTTTGCCTCCTCATCAAGAAATTTGAGCAGATCTGCCACTACAAATGTTGACCCTCCGATGAATATCACATCCTGGCACTCCTTAGTAGGATCAACAGGTTTATCATAGGAGTAATATGCCATACGGGCGTTCTCGTATGAATCGATCATCGCTGCCCTGTAAGCTGAGGGAACGTCCATACACACATATCCGGGCAATCCGGCTTCATACATAAGATGACCCAAATCTGCGTAAGACATAGCCCGAGGTATATCGGCAT
The DNA here is from genome assembly GCA_947177145.1 of uncultured Porphyromonadaceae bacterium. GTDB lineage: Bacteria > Bacteroidota > Bacteroidia > Bacteroidales > Muribaculaceae > Lepagella. Next base: position 12,286 of record CAMWTL010000022.1, on the reverse strand, counting down.
TTGTAATATAGTAAATAGCATTCTTGAGCAAAAGTGGTAAGATTTTGTCGATTGCTTTATCCGCGACAAAACCGATGACAATTCTCAGCGCTCCCTCCGGATGATCCTTCATAATACGGTCTAACTGAGCCATATTATATGAAATTCCGGCAATGTTATGTCCTGTATCAGCTATTACGAGTGGATTGGTATGGAGTATGGTCCAACGACCGCGCAGCCCGGTGAGCGTCTCCACCTCCTCGATACCCTTTATCACACTCTCATCGGAAAGCTTAATTCCCACCTTCCTCATCCCGTCAACAGCATTAAGTACCGTGTTAAGGTTCTTTTTCTGGTAATCGCCGGAAAGCGGTGACACCCATTCACCCTCTTTTGATACACCTTTCCAGCCTTTGGGCATATGTTCCTCAATGGAAAAGATGCGTGGGCTATCTTCCGCAAAGGTAATAGGTGCGCCCACTTCTTCTGCTTTACGGGCAAACACATCGCGCACTTCCCCCTCAGCTTCGCCAATCACCACGGGAATGCCCGATTTGATTATCCCTGCCTTCTCGGAGGCTATTGCCGGTAAGGTAGTGCCCAAGAACTGCGAATGGTCGTTGGAAATATTTGTAATAACGCATAGCTCAGGTGTGATGATATTCGTTGAGTCAAGTCTGCCTCCCATCCCTACTTCAATCACGGCATAATCCACTTTTTCCTTCGCAAACCAATCGAAAGCCATCATCATTGTCAATTCAAAGAATGAGGGATGTCCTTCGTAGCCGGATGCCTGCCACTTCTCCACAAATTCCACCACACTCTCCTCCGGTATCATCTCACCGTTGACCCGCATACGTTCACGGAAGTCCACAAGATGTGGGGAGGTATATAGCCCAACCTTATGGCCTTGGCTTTGAAGCATGGCTGCAAGCATATGCGACGTGCTTCCTTTGCCATTGGTGCCACCGACGTGGATAGACTTGAAATTCCGGTGAGGATGTTCGAAGAAACTGTCTATTGCAAGGCTTGTGTCAAGTCCCGGTTTATAAGCCGCAGCTCCCACACGTGAGAACATTGGGAGCTGCTTATAAAGATAATCTAAAGCGTTTTGATATGTCATAATCCGTAAATTAAAAATCCTGCTATACCTGCCATTATAATTATTAATATTGGATGAAGCTTTATAGTCTTTTTGCCCAACTTAATGGGGAAATAGGCAAGACAGAATGATATTGCACAGATGGCTATGTTGACCCATAGCTGCCACGACAGTCCGTTGGGATTGAAGTTGGCTGCATTCATCAGCATAATAGCTGCCGATGCGATAAGACCTACCACTACAGGCCGCAGACCGGCGAAAATGGCTTTGATAGCACCGCTCTCACTATGCCGACGTATGAAGTGTGAACTATAGAGCACAAGCAGGAAACTTGGCACCACCACTGCCAAAGTGGCGAGGCATGAGCCTAACAAGCCCCATGCTATTCCTTGGAGCGCAGGGTCAACACTTCCCGGAGCTACAAAGCCGATATATGTGGCTGAGTTGATTCCTATCGGACCGGGGGTCATCTGTGAGATAGCCACAATGTCAGTAAACATGGTTTCCGAAATCCACCCCGGGCTCACCACAGCTTTCTCCACTAACGATAGCATGGCGTACCCTCCACCGAAGCCGAAGATTCCAATCTTAAGATAAGCCCAGATTAATTGCCAATATATGTTCATAAGGATTAAGATTTATTCTTGTTCAACTTTCTTTGCGGAAGCCACCATAAAAGGAAACCGCCTATACCTCCAAGGGCGATGTAAAGTATAGGGCTTGATATGGTGCCCATGTCGAGCGAGATCATAAGCGCCACCACAAAGGGGATCCATACAGTTTTCCATGTTAGGTTGGCTGCCTTTGCGGAGGTTATGACCGGAGCGATGATAAGTGCCACCACACATGGACGTATTCCCATGAATATTGAAGAGATCACCTTGTTATTCTTGATCATATCCGGGGTGAGGAAGATGGCTATGATAAGAATGATAAGGAAAGAGGGGAGTATAGTGCCCAATGAAGCGACGATGCTCCCTTTCCCGCCGCGTATCTTGTCGCCCACGGCTGTGGCAATGTTCACTGCCAAGATTCCGGGAAGCGACTGTGCGATTGCCAGGAGGTCAAGAAAATCATCACGTTCAATCCAGTGGTGCTTATCTACAATCTCACGCTCTATAATCGAGATCATTGCCCATCCGCCGCCGAAGGTGAATGCTCCGATCTTGAAGAATGTAGAGAAAAGGCTCCAGTAGGAGCTGTTTTTCTTTGAGTCGGGAGTGGCTGAGGTGTCTGACATATACCGTATATTTTAAGGGCGGACATCCGGAAATGCCCGCCCTCTTCCTGATTAATATTGATGAGATGTGGTTTCCAGTTCTGTGGGGGTAAGTTTCTTCTTATCCATAGAATACCATACGTAGGCTATGTAGGCAAGCACGAAAGGTATGATTATAGATACGTAGCTCATAGCCTTGAGAGTAAACTCCGATGATGAGGCATTGCGTATAGTGAGCGAAGATGCCGGGTCGAGCAGCGAGGGATAGAACGCAGTGTCGCCGTAACCGGCTACCCAGAAAAGTGAGAGCACAGCCAAGACAGTGCCGATGCCTGTGAACCATATACCCTTTGTGAAATGTGCCGTGAAGCAAGATTTCAGCAGACCGAACAACACTAAAACCACGCCGATAAGCAGCGTTACACCTGCCCACCAAAGATGAACGTAGTTGAAGAAATACTTATAAGGAGTCTCTTCTACGGTCACGGTATAATTGGGATTGAGGCTTACGGTGTAACCTGTGGCAGTGCATACCATTGTAAGGAACCAAAGGAAGAATACCACGAAGATGGCACCATTCAGGAATGCCTTCTTCTTAAGCTCTGCGAAGAAGTCGGGGTCGTCAGCGATGTTGTTCATCATATAGAGGGCTGCCTGCATACGGGCAAGGAAAAGCACTGCCACTCCGAGAATGAGGTTCTTCCAATTGAAGATAGCCTCAAAGCCGTGGCTCGGTGCCCACTGTGAAATTACAGGGCTGTTGCTGTCGAGCAGATTTCCACGGGTCACAGTAAACTCTGCTCCGAAGAAGAACATTGACACTGCCACGCCGAGAAGGATACATCCCACACAGCCGTTGATGAAAAGGAAGATGTCATAGGTGCTTGTGCCGTAGACGTTGCCGGCTTTTCTGCGGAATTCATAGCTCACTGCCTGCACGATGAAGCTGAAGAGGATGAGGATCCATAGCCAATAGGCACCGCCGAAACTCGTGGAATAGAAGAGTGGGAAGGAAGCGAAGAATGCGCCTCCGAATGTGACAAGCGTAGTGAATGTCAATTCCCACTTTCTGCCCATTGAGTTGACAATAAGATTACGACGCTCTTTGGTGGGAGCACCTAAGATCATAGATTGTCCCCCCTGCACAAAAAGCAGGAAGACGAGGAGGGCGCCCAAAACAGAGATGAGCAGCCACCAGTAATTCTGAAGATATTCAAGAGTCATGACTTAAAAGTTTGGGCATTAAAATTAGTGGTTGTCTATCTCAAGGTTTCCTTTGGAGCGTTTGCTGATTTGGCGGAGCATAATGCTTACCTCAGCCACAAGCAGAACGGTGAATATTACGGCGAAGAGCCAGAAGGTAAGGATTACTGTGCCTGATGATATTTCGGAGATGGCAGCTTTTGTGGGGAGCAGATCCTGCACGGTCCAGGGCTGACGGCCTACCTCAGCCACCATCCATCCTGCCTCGGAGCATATCCACATCAGAGGCACAGAGAGAATGGCAATCCATTGCAGCCATGTGATGCGATACAGCCAGTCTTTCTTATATACGGCAAATAGAGCCACTATGAAGAAGAGGAGGAAGTAGCTTCCGAGAATCACCATCACACGGAAAGAATAGAAAGTGACACCTACCGGCGGAATAGCCTCATCTACAGAATCAAAGTATCCGTAGCCGAAGAACTGGTAGTTCTCACGCAGTTGTTTCTCTGCCTCAGCCATGGCTGCCTGGTCGTTGTTGGCGCGGGCAATGTCGTAGGCACGTAGAGCCTCGTGCGACAGTTTACCGAGACGTATTCTCTCGGCATAGCTTACGGTGTTGATTGTGTCTCCTGCCTCGTTCATGTCGATACCGTTCACGATGTCGGCAATGCCGGGGACGAAAGCATGGAGGTCATGCTTGGCAAGTATGGAGAGACCGCAGGGAATGGTGATGTCGAAGAGATACTCATCCTCAGCGTTGTTCCATGTCTTCGACGGGTTGACGATACCGGCAGCCACGATGCCTTGGCTATAACCGCCGTGGTAGAGACCCTCCATGGCAGCGAGCTTCATAGGCTGATGCTTTGTTACCTCAACAGCTGAACCGTCGCCTGTCCACATAGTAAGAAGAAGACCGATGAGCCCTACCCAGCCGCCTACTTTGATAGAGCGGATGGCGAAGGGTGTATTGCGCTTCTTGTAAAGGAACCACGCGCTTACGCCTATTACGAACACACCTGCCAAAGCCCAGCCTGAGAATACGGCGTGCATATACTTATTGACAGCGATTCCGGAGAAGAGTGCCCAGAAATTGTCCATCACATTGCGCATCTGGGCAGGGTCGAACTCCATTCCTACGGGATACTGCATCCAAGCGTTGGCTACAAGGATCCAGAGCGCAGAGATAGATGCGCCGAGCCATGTGAGCCATGAGGAGGCAAGATGGAATTTTGGGCTTACCTTGCCCCAGCCGAAGAACATCACGGCTACGAAGGTTGACTCCATAAAGAAGGCGAGAAGTCCCTCGATTGCCAGCGGGGCGCCGAAGATGTCGCCCACAAACCAGGAGTAGTTGCTCCAGTTTGTTCCGAACTCAAATTCGAGGATAATACCCGTGGCAACGCCTATGGCGAAGTTGATGCCGAAGAGAGTCATCCAGAATTTTGTGGCAGCGAGCCATTTTTCAGATTTTGTTTTCAGATAGAGGCTTTCCATGATTGCCACTATCAGCGACAGTCCGAGCGTGAGCGGCACAAACAGCCAGTGATAGATGGCTGTAAGGGCAAATTGCCAACGCGACCAGTCGACTACGGTCATTAGATCATCCATGTGAGTTTATGGTTTGTTAAAGGTTTATGGTTTAGAGTTTATCGTTTATAGTTTAGGTGGAGGCTAATGTGATTTTTTTAGGAGATTGGTGCGCACTGCCTCCGCGCGGTCGTCATCATTGTCATAGTCGCGAGACAAAATGTTGGGGAAAAACAGCAGCTTCATCACGACAAAGAATATGAACAGCTTCAACAGGATTATGATCCACAGACTACGCCCTACAGTCATTGAGCGGAAGCCGTCGTAGTAAAAGTACCATATTTTTTTTGCTGTAATCATGACCCGGTATAATTTAATGTAAGTGAATGAGGAGGAAATATACGCAAAGTTAACTAATGAGATTTAAAAAAACTAAAAAAGTGGGGAAAAGTTTGAAAAAAGATTAATAAAAATGGTCAGCAGCCGCTTCCGGGACACCCCTTCGCCCGGATAATGGCTGCGAGGTGTGGTTAGGCAACTGGAAGCGAAAAAGAGTGGCTGCAATAAAAAAAGCCGTCAATAGGGATTGATTTCGTAAAAAATGATTATCTTTGCGATAGTTTTCCGAATCTTACAGATTTCGGGATTCGCAGCTCCTTTCCTATCTCGGCTCTTTGGCAAAAGGCGCCCGGAAGAGGAGGGCGCTCGGGAAGGAATCAATATCAAAGTCATAAATAAAAATACATAACCCGACTATATGGCATTATGGTTTGAATGTAAAGTGCGCTACGACAAGATGATGGAGAACGGCACTGTCAAGAAGGTGAATGAGCCTTATTTGGTTGACGCTCTCACTTTCACCGAGGCGGAGGCACGCATAATCGAGGAGATTACCCCGTTCATAAGTGGCGAATTCTCGATTTCAGCGGTCAAGAAGACAAAGGTATCGGAGATTTTCTTCGATGACAGTGCCGATAAATACTATATGGTAAAAGTCAATTTCATCACCATCGACGAAAAAAGTGGCGTTGAGAAAAAATCGGCAAGTTTCATTCTTACTCAGGCTGACGACCTTGAAGGGGCACTTGTGCGTTTCAAGGAGGGGATGAAAGGCACTATGTCAGACTACGACATAGCCAGCATAACGGAGACTATGCTTATGGATGTCTATCCTCTCGACCTTTCGGGTGAGAAGAAACCTAATCCGGAATCTTAAATCCATTTGTGCGGCAGAATACATACATATCAATAGAGTATGAGTGTCGAAGAAAATCTGAAAAGAATCAGGGAAGAAATTCCATCGGGAGTGGAGCTTGTGGCAGTGTCGAAGTTCCATCCTGTTGAGGCATTGCGTGAGGCATACGCTGCCGGCCAACGCTGCTTCGGTGAGAGTCGGGTGCAGGAGCTTGTCGCTAAAGAGAAGGAACTCCCTACCGACATACGCTGGCATTTCATAGGTCATCTTCAAACTAATAAGGTGAAGCAGCTTATCGGCAAAACCTCTCTAATTGAGAGTGTAGACAGTGAAAAGCTCTTGCGCCTTATCGACAAGGAGAGCGAGAAAGCCGGAGTCGTCACTAATGTCTTGATGCAGGTACACGTGGCACGTGAAGAAACCAAATTCGGCTTTTATCCGGAAGAACTGTTGCAATTTTTTGAGTGCCGTGGCTATGAGACCCTTACTGCCACTCATATCTGCGGAATAATGGGTATGGCTTCCAACACCGACGATATGCAGCGTGTCAAGGCTGATTTCAAGGCTATAGCAGACATTTATCGGACCATTGCCGCTAATGAGTCGCTTGGACTACGGGGATTCGACAAACTCTCTATGGGCATGAGCGGCGACTGGCAATTGGCAGTAGAGGAGGGTGCTAATATAATAAGGATTGGCACGGCAATTTTTGGAGAAAGAGAATATTAAGGCTACGACCGAGTTCTGAATATCTCACACTCATTTAATTTGGAATCAATTAATTTCTAATAACTAACCATTATGAGTTCACAATCTAACACCGGGACAAAAACAAATGGCAATGTAGTTGCCATCATCGCGATGTTCTTTATGTTTGCGATGATTTCTTTTGTTACAAATCTTGCTGCTCCAATCGGCACAATCTGGGGGCACCACTTCGCTGGAAACAGCTTTCTTGGAATGCTTGGCAACATGATGAACTTCCTTGCCTACCTGTTTATGGGTATTCCGGCAGGAAATCTTCTTGTTAAGATCGGCTATAAGAAGACTGCTCTCTGGGCAATGGGTATAGGTATCATAGGTCTTTTCGTACAGTGGCTCTCCGGCCTCGGCGATTCAGGCATTGGTATGTTTATCGTTTACCTTATCGGTGCATTCATTTGCGGTTTCTGCGTATGTATGCTCAACACCGTAGTTAACCCGATGCTTAACCTCCTCGGCGGTGGTGGCAATAAGGGTAATCAGCTCATCCAGACCGGCGGCGCCCTCAACTCACTCTCTGGCACATTGACCCCCTTCTTCGTGGGTGCGCTTATCGGTCAGCTCACTGCTTCTACCTCTATGGGCAGCGTTGCTCCGCTCCTTTGGATTGCCATGGGTGTATTCGCATTCGCATTCGTAGTCATCTCATTCGTTGCCATTCCTGAGCCTAACTTGGTTAAGAAGGGACAGGCTAAGATTAAATATGAGCACAGTCCTTGGAGCTTCCGTCATACAGTTCTCGGAGTAGTTGGTATTTTCATCTACGTAGGTATCGAGATCGGTATTCCCGGCACTCTCAACTTCTACCTTTCCGATCAGACTGCCAGTGGTGCCGGTGTGATTGGCGATGCCTCCACAATCGCCGGTGCTATCGTGGCTGTATATTGGTTCCTTATGCTTGTGGGTCGTACCCTCAGCTCCGCCATCTCAGGTAAGGTTTCAAGCCGCACCCAGCTTATAGCCGTATCAGGTATGGGTATCCTCCTTGTGTTGGCAGCCATCTTTACTTCAAAAGATTCTCTCATCGGCGTTCCGGGCTTTATCTATACCGGTGCGAGTGGTGAGCTTGCAAGTGTACCTATGAGCGCGTTCTTCCTCGTGCTTTGCGGTCTCTGCACCTCGGTTATGTGGGGTGGCATCTTCAACCTCGCAGTTGAGGGTCTTGGCAAATACACGGCACAGGCATCCGGCATCTTCATGATGATGGTAGTTGGTGGTGGTGTAATTCCTTTGGTGCAGCAGCTCTTTGCCGGCTCAGTAGGTTATATGCCCAGCTACTGGCTCATCGTTGCTTGCCTTGGCTATCTCTTCATCTATGGCATTTGGGGTTGCATCAATGTCAACAAAGACATCCCCGTATCTCTTGAAGAGGAACTTAAAGAGGAATTGGTATAATCCTAAAGAATCGAATGGCGAAGATTATTGATTGAATCTTAATAATATAGCGAATAATATTTAAGACCCGAAAGCATCGTTTGGAGTGCTTTAGGGTCTTAAATATTAAATCCCAATGAAAGGCATAATATATCCACCTATATATATTGCTAATCAAAAATTTAACGTACTTCAAATATACAGAGGCAATTTGAAATGTCAGGTGTTGGGAAGGAACTTTTGGAAAGAGGAGGGGAGGGGTGCCTCTACTGAGATTGCCTCTTTAGAAACGGGGTGAGTAAACTCTATACGTCGGGCAAGAAGGGATATGCTGCCGTCGGGATTGCTGCGACGCGCCCCATATTTCAAGTCACCTTTAATCGGATGCCCTATAGCCGCAAGCTGGCAGCGTATCTGATGCTTACGTCCTGTCAGAAGATTCACTTCCAACAGAGTGTAGCGGTCACCACGTGCTACAGTCGTATAATGTAGGGTCGCTTTCTTAGCGTCAGCCTTGTCAGGAGAAGAAACAAAGGTCTTATTAATGCGACCATCAGAGATCAAATAATCTGTCAGGGTATCTTCCTCCTTTTCGGGATGTCCCTCCACCAACGCCCAATAAGTCTTATGAATCTCGCCCTTGCGCAGCATATCATTAAGGCGTGTGAGGGCTTTGGAGGTCTTCGCAAAGAGTACCACGCCTCCAACGGGGCGGTCAATCCTGTGGACCACTCCGCAGAACACATTTCCGGGTTTATTATACTTCTCCTTCAGATGCTGTTTGATGATTTCTGAAAGAGGCATATCACCCGTCTTGTCGCCCTGCACAATTTCTCCGGGCTTCTTATCCACAATAATTATGTGATTATCTTCGTAAAGAGGTGTCATATACAATTTTGATATTTATAAGTCTGATTTAGTTAAAGATACAAATATTGTGTTTCAGCATAAACACAAAAAGAAAAGCCGATTCTGAGGAATCGGCTCTGTTAGTGGCGGGGGCAGGACTCGAACCTACGACCTTTGGGTTATGAGCCCAACGAGCTACCACTGCTCCACCCCGCGGTGTTATTTTCGATTGCAAAGTTACGACTTATTTCGATACCCACCAAATAATTTTAGGAAAAAATGCAATGGAATTATGTTAAAATTTGTTATATATTTGATATATAATACTTTAATGAAATCAATATTTAGTCAGAACTTTAAAAGATCTCCTCCTTGAAAAAAGACTTAGGAATATTAAGCTTAGGCTTGTATGAATGTCGGAACAAATTGAATACCGAGGATATTAGTGATGTGTGTGCAAATAAATCGGAAGAAAAAATTTCGCTTTTGGTGATAGCTTTAAAATAAAATTTTGTACTTTTGCACAGGCAATTCCGTTGTGGATTTCGACATTGGAAGCCCACTATATAACCTTAAATTTACCATTGTTTCTTATAATAACCTATGAGACTGAAACGAACTCTTTTAGCGATTTTAGCAATCGCCGGTATCTGTCCCGCCTATGCCGACGAGGCAACTACAGATGAAAAGATTCTCAACCTTCGTGTGGAAGCCCGTCTTGACATGAGAGGCGACTGGCTCGACGGACATACTGTCAAAGATAACACCGGCTTTGCCGGAAGGTACCTCAATCTACGTCTTGACGGCAATATCACCCCAAACCTCAGCTATTCTTGGCGTCAACGTTTCAACAAGCCGCCAAAAGACGCTTCCTATTTCGATGCTACCGACTGGATATATCTGAATTATAACCTCGGCAACTGGTCATTCTCAGGTGGTAAGGAGGTCGTGGCTATCGGCGGCTGGGAGTATGACCGTGCGCCCATCGACCTTTACGGATGTTCGGTATTCTGGAACAATGTCCCCTGCTACGAGGTGGGTGCATCCGTCGGATTAAAAGTTTCCCCGAAAGATAAGCTCTCTTTCCAATTCTGCCAAAGCCCCTTTTTTCTTACCACCGACCGTAATATGTATGCCTACAACCTGATGTGGATAGGCAATCACGGATGTTTCAGCTCTCTCTATTCTGCCAATCTCATAGAATATGCCCCGGGAAGGTATATCAATTATCTTGCGCTCGGCAACAAATTCACCGTCGATAGGGTAGCGCTTGAGCTTGACCTGATGAATCGTGCCGCCTCCCACCAGACTTTCATCGGAAAGGATATGTCGATCATGGCGGAGCTGCAATATAAACCCGCAGATAAATGGAATATCTTCGGGAAATTCACTTATGATGTCAACAAGAGCGGCACTGATGCGGATGTGACAGTGCTGAATGGTACAGAGCTTAAAATGATCGGAGCCGGTGTAGAGTTTATGCCTTTTGTCAACGCGAAACACGTGCTTAGATTCCATGCCACAGGTTTCTATTCGTGGGGTCAGAATGTCAATTCAGCCGATTTGATGCAGAACAAGACTTTCACAGCCTGTGCAGGTGTCACGTGGTATATGGATTTGCTTTCATTAAAACGAAAATAAAACCTAACTGTTAATCCTACTTAATTATGGAACTTGAAAAAACTGTGGGTCCTGCTGCTGATGAACTTCCTGTGCCATCGATGGCTTCCTCAGCCGATAAAGGGCAATCTTCAGAGCCGGAAGGGAAAAAGAAATTCTCCTTTTATAAATTTATACCCACGGGATTGCCATGTCTGCTCATCGTCATTGCCCTGTTTTGGTATCTTGGCTCGATAATGGGCTTGCCGAATATGCTCAACACTATCATGCACACTGCCCACGACCTTCTGCTCAACACTGTGTTTTATCTCATGGGCATATGTGTCGTGACGGGAGCCATCGGACGTCTTTTCGTGGAGTTCGGAGTGGTAAAGCTTTTGGAGAATATACTCAGACCACTTATGAAACCTCTGTTTAATCTTCCCGGTGTGGCAGCTCTCGGCGCGACGATGACTTTCCTGAGCGATAACCCGGCTATCATTTCCCTTTCACAGGATAAGCGGTTCAGCAGCTACTTCAAGAAGTATCAGTTTATCTCCCTCACCAACTTCGGTACAGCTTTCGGTATGGGTCTGCTTGTGATGGTCTTCATGGTAGGGCAGGGCTATTTCGTTGAGCCGGTTGTAGGGCTTTTCGGGGCTTTCTGCGGCTGTATCGTTTCCACGCGCCTGATGCAGCGTTTCATAATCAAGGCTTATCCCTCATTTGCCGTGGAGGAGGCGGTGAGTCTTGAGGCATCTGCAATAAAAGAAGCAGAAAACAAGGTTGAATCCAAATCAGTCTTTATACGCATCCTCAACTCCCTTCTTGACGGAGGACGCATGGGTGTAGATGTTGGCATAGCCATCATACCCGGTGTACTGATAATCTCCACATTGGTTATGATTCTCACATTCGGAGCGTCTGCCGAAGGCTACACCGGAGCCGCATATGAGGGAATAGAGCTGTTGCCCTGGTTGGCTTCGAAGATTAACATTGTGTTTGAGGTCTTGTTCGGTTTCAGCGATCCTCACCTTATAGCTTTCCCCATCACTGCTCTCGGAGCCGTGGGTGCCGCTCTCGGTTTAGTGCCCAATTTCGCTGCTCAGGGCTGGATAGATGGCAATGCCATCGCGGTATTCACGGCGATTGGCATGTGCTGGAGCGGTTATCTCAGCACCCACACCGCCATGCTCGACTCTATGGGCTACCGTGAACTCACCCCTAAGGCAATCGCAGCCCATACAGTCGGCGGTCTTTTCGCAGCCATCATCGCCCATTTCACCTACGTCCTCGTCACAATAATAATGTAAGGCTCTTTCCCCAATTCGCCTACAAACCATAAACCTCCATATGAATAATAAGAGAGAGGCTGCCCCGATTCGGAGCAGCCTCTCTCTTATTGAGGTTGTAATAAATCTATATTCAGATTTGAACGGTGTCTCAGAGCAGGATCTTAACTCCGCCGATGATG
>CAMWTL010000021.1 GCA_947177145.1 uncultured Porphyromonadaceae bacterium | reverse complement strand
GGGTATAATATAATTGGCGGGGTATATGGAATAGAAGCGGCTACACATCCATTCGGATGTGTAGCCGCTTTATGGGGTTATATCGTCTTATGCTTAGCTATGGGTCTCGGATTAAATAAGTGTATCCTTATGAGTCCGGATTAAGCGAAAATTACGGAAAAATATAGCTTTAGAGTTATTAGATTAAGACTTTCTTAGCAATTTCCTTTTAGGAATGACGTAGCAATTAAAAACATAATGTCTGTCACTGACTGACGCTTAAGGAATCTACCGGAATTGAATCAGCAACGGAATCTGTAGCTAATGGTGCAGGTTCTTCAATGCGTTGCAGGGAGTCAGAGTCAACAGTAGTTTTAACTTTGTTGGAAGAGCAGGAAGAAGTTGCTGCTGCGAGCACTGCGAGGAGTGCGAGGGCTGAGATGAGTTTGGTCATAACGTTTGTGTGGAATTAAAAGAACAATGAAAAACTAAAATTAATTAATAATTATTGTGGCTTTGTCCATCACGAGGCTGTCGAGAGCTGTTTCTCAGGACAGTCTCCCCTCTGTGGTTTTGTCACATTCTTAGAACATAATCCAATAAAAATAGTTCATTGAAAATGGATAAATTTTTTGAAAAAATTTGCTATTAATTTTAGATGGCGAATGGAAAATAGTTTGTAGCAGAGTTTTCAAGAGTGGATTTATGCTTTTGATATAGTTTTATAGATCTAAAATTGTAAATTAAGTTAAATTTAGTTTAAGCAGTTATTTTTCATTAACCTTATTCCGACTTTTAAGCTTATCGGTGTTTGGACGATTTAATTGACGATGAACTATTATACAATTGCCGGCTGGTAGTTCGGTAGACGGTTCGGAGAGCGCCTATTCATAATAAAAGCCAACTCCACTCGTCGAGTGGAGTTGGCTGAGTCGGGGTGAAAGGATTCGAACCTTCGACCCCCTGCTCCCAAAGCAGGTGCGCTAACCGGACTGCGCTACGCCCCGATTGCATTTTACCAATTTCGGATCAATTTGATCGGTTTTTTGGTTTTGCGCTGCAAAGTTAATAATTTTTTTTGGTTCTTACAAATAAATTTTAATTTTCCTATTAACGTAAAATATTTTTGTATAAAAAATTGATTCTTGTTCGGCTTGTGCGAAGACTTGATATTTTTAGACACCATAGTCCTTATGATGTCCTTGCTCTTTTTTCGGCAAGTACTGCCCGTATGATGTAGCCGGGAATGCCCATCGCTCCTTCCAGGCGAGAGAATGCGTTGTCGGGATCGGTGTCGAACAAGTGACTTACAGTCTGATACTGCTCCAGGGTGGTGAGTCGCCGGAAATCGGTGAGTTTACCCTCATCAATCCAGGAAATTAGATGGGTATAAATTGTAGACAGAGATACCTTCTTAAGTAAGGCGATTTCTTCAGGTGACATTCCGGCATCGAAGAGAATAAGAGTCTCCTTTTGGCTTGTGCCGATCGGCGGGGAGGCTTTAAGGCCTTTGTGCTTACGAATTACAGAAAGGAATTTCTTTCCATATTTTGCCAATTTGACTTTGCTCACTCCTGATATATCGGCGAAAGCGTCGATGTCTTCGGGTTGATGAGTTACCATGTCAGCCAAGGATGCATCGGAGAACACCACATAGTCGGCTACCTTCTCTTCGGTTGCCAACTTCTTTCGCAACTGTTTCAACTGCTCCAAAAGTTGTTCGTCAGGCGACAGGACGTGCTTGGGCTCTTGACGTGCAGAGGTCTTTTTTCCGTATACAGGTGCCTCGTAGATGGTAAGCTCAATCTTTTGAAGTCCTTTGACAACTTTCATGCCAAGCGGGGTAGGACGCAGATGGAAATTATCTTCATAAGCCACCTCGAGCAGTCCTAACTGAATCATCTGGAGAATATAGCTATTCCATTCGGATGGGGTAAGGTCGCGTCCCGCACCGTAAGTACGAAGCATATGATAACCCTTGTCAAGTATCTCCTTGCGAGCGGAGGCACGCAGTATGTCTACGATAGTTTGTATACCCTCATTATTGTTTACTCGAATCACTGCGCTGAGCGCCTTCTGTGCCAATATCGTGCCGTCGAAACGTTGTCGCGGTGTTCGGCAGTTGTCACAATTGCCGCAATCATCAATACATTCCTCACTGAAATAGCTCAGGAGTATTCGTCGCCTACACACGGTGGCTTCGGCATAACGTTGCATAAAGTCGAGTTTCTCATTGTTGATCTCCCGCCTTCCCGATTCATCTACAAAACTGCGACGTGTGATGATGTCGGCAAAGTTATAGAACATCAGTGCCTCCGCGGGCAGTCCGTCACGTCCTGCCCTGCCAATCTCCTGATAATAGCTTTCGATATTGCCGGGTATATTATTATGGACTACCCAGCGAATATTGCTTTTGTCGATTCCCATACCGAAGGCAATCGTGGCGCATACCACCTGCGCTTCACCGTTAACGAATGCTTTCTGCGCAGCCTCTCGCTCCCGGGGAAGCAAACCGGCGTGGTAGCACACCGATTTATATCCCATTTCGGTCAGTGCCTCGTGCATTGCCTCCGTCTTTTTACGGCTAAGACAGTAGACTATACCCGAGTCGAGGTGATATTTGTCGATCAAAGAGGCGATTATCCGGAGACGTTGCTTTTTCCCCGGATCGTTCATAACCCTGAGGGATATATTGGGACGGTCGAAGGAGCCGATATAGGTGAAAGGATTGTTGAGTCCCAATGCGCGGGCAATGTCTTCACGGGTTAGACGGTCGGCTGTAGCTGTCAACGCCATTACAGGCACATTCGGAAACCGCTGTTTCAAAACACTGAGCTGGGTATATACGGGACGAAAATCATGACCCCACTGCGAGATACAATGGGCTTCATCAATGGCGATAAGTGATATCGGAAGCCTCTCGACGATGTGGTCTAACTCAAGCATCAGTCGCTCCGGAGATATGTAGAGGAGTTTCAATCTGCCTTGTGAGGCATCATAAAGTAACTCGCGATTGGTGTATTCGTCACGATTGGAGTGTATGGCAGCTGCAGGAATGCCATTGGCACACAGTGCCTCTACCTGATCGTTCATCAGGGCTATGAGGGGCGACACGACAATGGCACAGCCGGGAAGCATAAGCGCCGGAATCTGGTAACAGAGAGATTTGCCGCCTCCGGTTGGCATAAGCACAAGTGCATCACGTCCTGAAGATACCTGCTCAATTATCTCCTTTTGTCCCGGACGAAAGGATGAGTAGCCATAATATTTTTTAAGCGTCTCTTCGGCAGGTGTCATCAGATGTGTCGGATAGATGATTGGCGTTCTCGATGTGGGATTGCTTATCGCGGAAAAGGGACTCTGCAATTATCCAATCGATAGGCGTGTCAAGATCAACTGCCCTCTCAGCATCCATAGAGGAGGGGATAATCTTTTTGAAGGAGGAGAGGGGTTCCTTAAGAAGTGAGTCGACAGTCATTACATATACGGCACCGGTATATTCCCAAACCTTGGGAGCATCCTGACGACGTGTGTATTTACCTTCGCCTTTTGATATGTGCAGAGTGCCGTCGGGGGCAGTCTCGAATGCGTTGTAGTAGGGATTGGTGCGTGCCTCACATACGCTCACCACCATATCTATCTCCGGCGACCAAAGGTTTATAGCAGTCCTAATATCGTCGAGCGAACGGAGCGGCGAGGTAGGCTGAAGGAGAACCAGACGTTCAAACCGTTTTCCACGACGCTCGAATTCATCGAGCGCGTGGAGTATGACGTCGTAAGTGGATGCGGTGTCGGTAGCGAATCGGTCTGGACGACGGAAAGGCACAACAGGACCGCAGGTTTCGGCTGCCTTGGCTATTGCGTCATCGTCGGTGGAGACAAAAACCGTATCACCGGGCTCTGCGAGAGTCAGAGCCTGGTTTACTGCCATACATACCAAGGGGGTGCCACAGAAAGGCTTGACGTTCTTTCCCGGGATACCTTTACTACCTCCACGAGCCGGAATGAGCCACAAGGTCTCAGTCTTTTTCATAGAAGACCGCCTCTTTGAAATAGCGGGCAAGGAGTGTGCCCGATGCCCAGTCGGTGCAAGGTTGGAGTTCCGCTCCGAGCGACTCATCTATAATATAGTCTACGATGGGCGCACCGGCATAGATAGAACAGATCACTCCGCCGCCAAGACGCGGGTTGACCTCCATAAGGAGATAGCGGTCGCTGTCAAGATCGTGGAGGAACTGGAGGTTTACAGGTCCGCGCAGAGAGAATTTTTCAATCACTTCACGGCTGAGAGATTCAAGTACCTTATTATGGCATGTGATGGTGCGTGTGGATTCCCCACCCATAATTTCGAGACGCTCACGAGGCACCGTAACAAGAATCTCACCTTTACCGTCTATATAGCAGTCTACCGTATACTCCCTCGCGTGCTCTATATACTCTTGAAGGAGATAATTATGGAGATCCTGGAGATGCATCAGATCCTCGATGTTGTTGAAAATCTGTATGCCACGCGATGAACCTCCTTTACGGGGCTTGGCAATGGCGGGCATCTGGGCAGAGATGACGCTGTAGGTGCGCGGAATGGGGAGCTTTGCCTCCTTGAATACCTTTGCAGCCTCAGCCTTATCGAAGAGAGACTTGGCATTTTCGAAGTCGGTGACAGGCACGAACACGTCGGGCAGCTCCGACTTAAGCACGGAGGCAAGTTCGATGGAGTTGTTGACGATGGGTAAAATGATGTTGACATCGTAGTCAGCCACCACTTTCTTAATGTCAGCCACCACCTCCGGATTGTTGAATTTGAGGCCTTTTATAACCTTAGCCTCCAATGCGATGGGAACCTCTTCGGAGAGATCGTAGCTCACGATATTGACTTTATAGCCGATACGTTGGCCTGAGCGTTTGAACAGTTCGGCAAGCGATACCCTGCGTGCGCCACCGAGGAGAAGCACCGTGAGTTGCTGATTTTTCATTTGTTGTATATATTGGGTTTATAATTCTTTAGATTGTCGCCGGAAGTTATCCAGTCGATGGTTCGGTGTAAGCCCTCTTCAAGCGAAACTTGTGGACGCCAACCGGTGAGAGTGGTGATTTTCTCGTTGCTGCCAAGCAGGCGGAACACTTCGCTTCCGGCAGGACGCAGACGCTCAGGGTCGGTGACCCATTTGATGTCGGCGTCCATAAGCTTGGCTATTGTCTTAAGAGTGGTCTCCATACTCACCTCACACTGTGTGGCGATGTTGATTTCCTCACCTGCCAAACCGGGGGTCTTGGCAATCTCGATGAAGCCCCGGCAGGTGTCTGCCACATAGTTGAAATCACGTGTGGGAGTGAGGTCGCCCACCATTATCTCCCTTTTCCCGGAGGCAATCTGGGTGATTATGGAAGGAATTATGGCACGCGCACTTTGGCGAGGTCCGTAAGTGTTGAAGGGACGCACCACAGTGACATTCATATCGAAGGCATTATGGAAGCTGAGAGCTATTGCATCCGCTCCTATCTTGGAAGCGGAATATGGGCTTTGAGGCTGTTTGGGATGATGTTCGTCAATAGGCACATATTTGGCTGTACCGTAGACTTCGGAGGTGGAGGTGACGAGCAATCGACCTACACCGTTGTCGCGCACTGCCTGGCAGATGTTGAGAGTACCTTTTACATTCGTATCGACATAACTGTCGGGAG
The DNA here is from genome assembly GCA_947177145.1 of uncultured Porphyromonadaceae bacterium. Classification (GTDB taxonomy): domain Bacteria; phylum Bacteroidota; class Bacteroidia; order Bacteroidales; family Muribaculaceae; genus Lepagella. The sequence continues at coordinate 17,791 of CAMWTL010000021.1, read as the reverse complement.
CTGTATAGCTATAGGGAATCGCGATGAGAGCGGCAAGATGAAACACAGTGTCCGCACCCTTTACCAAGGTACGGCAGAAATTGGGATCACGCACATCGCCTGTCACTACTTTCAAGCCCGGATGGCTGATTCCTTCGAGCCAACCCCAATTGTTGAATGAATTATATTGAGCCAAAGCCGTCACCTCACATCCCTCGGCGAGGAGGGCTTCGGTGAGATGGCTTCCGATGAAACCGTCGGCTCCTGTGACAACTACTTTCTTCATATGTATCTCACTCTAAAATCCCTGATTTCATAAAAGTCTGGATATGCCTGCGTTTCTTCTCCTCAAAAATCTCGGAAATCTTGAAGAAGATACCGGTTTCCTCCACATTGCCAAACTCGTGGTTGATGGCAGTGCCAAACACTTTCATAGTTGGTGAGAGCGACATATAGGCATTCACAAGTGGTGGGATGTTCTGTCCGTTCTCACGTATGGCGTGGTTAAGGATTTTGTAATCCTCCCTGAATGTGGTGCCGGTAAATATGGCTTGTATCTCCGGATGTCGAGCCTTGGTAGGAAGGGCTTCTATGGGAGTCACCAGGTTTTCGGTGTCGGCAAAGTATTTATGGAGAAAGCCGAGCAGAAGATCGCGCGACGTTTCTCCATAGCTCGGATACATAGTGACCTTGCCGAAGAGATATTTGATCTGCGGATACACGACAGTGAGTGCGCCAAGCCCATCCCAAAGATTGTCGAGCACATACAGAGCTTTTGAATGTGATTTCGTGCTCTGATAGTCGATAGCCACAAATGAACGTCCGAGCTCAAGGGTATGTGGCAGATATTGATTAAGAAACTCAGGGGAGAAATTGAACATATGGGATGTAGCGATGTTGGGCACACCGTTTTTCATCTTTATATCTTCTCCTAATATAAACCTATATCCCCCGACGATTTCGCGGTCTTCCGGATCCCATACCACCAATTGGCGGCAAGGCACCTCCATTGTGTCGAATTCATCGATGTCGCAGCTTAGCCCGGTGCCTCCACCGGCATCTCGAAATGCAATTTCACGCAGCCTGCCTATCTCACGCATAGTGTTAGGGGCGTTGAAGGCATCGACCACGTAGACCTCGTTGGCACCTTTGTTTGCTTGGCGCAACAACCGGTCAGGAGTAAGCTCACTTATGATTAATTCTCTGTCGACTGGATCAATAATCTTTTCCATTATGAAAATATTATACGAAAAGCTCGGAATTTTTGCAAAATTAGTAAAAAATCATCTTAAAGCAAAATCAAAGCAAGATAATAAGGAGTAAATGGGCATAACAAAGAGGAGACGAATTAAACTAAAAGTGGAATTTTTACGTCTTATTAATAGATAATTCAAACTGATTAGTAGATGAGGAGATATAAGAATCTATCGGCTCTTGTGGCAATCTTTATGGCATTGTTTTATGTGGCTTTGCCCGCCGGTGCCAAAGATGATGCCAAGCCTGTGATGGAGGCTAAGGAGACCGTGCATAATTTCGGTAATATCCGTGAAGACGGAGGTCCGGTGAGCTGTGAATTTGAGTTTGAGAACGTGGGCAAAGGTAATCTGGTGATTGTCAGTGCCACTGCCGAATGTGGGTGTACGAAGCCTGAATTTCCCAAACAGCCTATTGCTCCGGGTAAGAAGGGTAAGATAAGCGTTACCTACACTCCCCTCGGTCGTCCCGGTGGCTTTGACAAGGTTGTGACGGTTAAGACTAACGGTAAGCCCGGTAAGATGCGTTTCAAGATAAGAGGCACAGTGATTCCGAAGAAGTAAGGAGGTGTCATCGTGAAAATTTCAAGGTTTATGTCGGCAGTCCTTGTAGCTTTAGCAGCATTTCCTGCGAAAGGTGAGGTGGAATGGCTGGCTACGGAGTATAATTTCGGCTCGTTTAAGGAGGCTAACGGTAATGTCACCGGCAGTGTGAAGTTGGTGAATCACGGTCCGGATGCTACCTTTATCAACCGTGTACGTCCCAGTTGTGGATGTACCGGTGCGTCGTATACCCATTCGATGATAGAGCCGGGCGATACTGCCACCGTTTCGTTTACGTATAATCCCGTGGGCAGACCGGGACCTTTTGACAAGACTGTGAAGGTCTATATGGGTCCGGACAATGACTTAACGGTGATACGTATTATGGGTACTGTAATAGGTGCTCCCACAACTTTAAAAGCGAATTTCCCGGTTGAGTGCGGTCCGTTGCGTCTCGAAAACACTCTTGTGCCGGCAGGTGAGATAAAGAGGGGACATTCGCGTCATCTCTTCCTTAATGTATATAATCAAGGAGAGAAACCGATAACTCCTACATGGCATTCAGATGCCAAGGCGTTGACTGTGGAGGTAACACCGCGTGAGATAGCTCCCGGCGATCTGGGCACGTTCAGCTTTTATCTGCGCACTGCGGAAGAGCCTGCCGACGGACCCTATGACTATCCCATCGTTATCTCTGCCGATGGAGAAGGTTCGGATGAGGTGACTGTCACTGTGAGTGTGGCTATCGTTCCCGACACACGTGCCATTCCTCTTGACCAATTGGAGAACTCGCCTCAGGCTTTTCTCCTGCCTGAGTTTGTTGACCTTGGGGAGGAAGTGGGCAATAAAGATGTCGAGTTTGAGTTTTCGATACTTAACGAAGGCAATTCCCCTTTGGATGTTATGAGGGTCTATTGCCGTCAGGAGGGTATCGACATATCACGTGTGCCTTCTACGGTAAGGGAGGGCAAGAAAGGATTGGTAAAGGGGAAACTGCATGCGTCGAAGATTCCGGAAGGTCCATTCCGATTGAAGGTGGAGGTCTTGACCAATGATCCGCTTCATCCGATACGCACATGCAACATAGTGGGCATTAAAGCTAAGTAAAACGAATAAAGAGATAAAATCCATATATGGAACATCCTGAGAACGACAAACAATATAAAGGACTTCAAGTGAATTCGGGCGTGGGTTCGCAGCCTGTGGTCAATCCTTATCGTGCAGCTATGCGCCGTAAACGGGTGGAACTTAGTGCCGGGGATTATGTAGAGGGCATACTTAAAGGCGATGTCAGCATTCTCGGCAGGGCAGTGACATTGATAGAAAGTACCAACGAGCGCCATCAGGCGATTGCCCAGGAGGTGATTGAAAAGTGTCTGCCATATTCCGGCAAGTCGAGGCGTATCGGCATCACAGGTGTGCCGGGTGCGGGTAAATCAACTTCCATAGATGTCTTCGGTCTGCACATTGTGCGTCAGGGGCATCGCCTTGCCGTGCTTGCCATCGACCCCAGTAGTGAACGCACGAAAGGGAGTATTCTTGGCGATAAGACCCGTATGGAAAAACTTTCACAGGAGAAGGATGCCTTTATCCGCCCTTCCCCTTCGGCTGGGTCGTTGGGTGGCGTGGCTCGTAAGACCCGTGAGACCATAGTGCTATGTGAGGCGGCAGGCTACGACCGTATAATTGTGGAGACAGTGGGTGTCGGTCAGAGTGAGACGGCGGTACATTCTATGGTTGATTTCTTTTTGCTGATACAATTGGCAGGCACAGGCGATGAACTCCAGGGCATAAAGCGTGGCATTATGGAAATGGCTGACGGCATTGTCATTAATAAATGTGACGGCGACAATGTGGAGCGTGCCAAGCTTGCCGCTTCCCAATTCCGCAACGCACTCTTTCTTTTCCCGCCCTCTCCCAGCAAGTGGAAACCGGAGGTGCTTACGTATAGTGGCTACTACGAAATCGGCATTGATCTGGTGTGGGATATGATTGACCGTTATTTCGACTTTGTGATTGCCAACGGCTATTTTGAGCGTAAGCGCAATGAGCAGGCGAAATATTGGATGATGGAGACCATCAACGAGCAACTCCGCAATCATTTCTACGGAATTCCGGAAGTGAGGGCTTTGCTTGAGCAGAAGGAGCTGCGAGTGCTTAACAACGAGCAATCTTCGTTTACTGCTGCCAAGGATGTGCTCGACTTCTATTTTAAGCGACTCAGAGGAGAATAAAATTGCACATTTGATATAGGAATAGTGCAATTGTTATAATATCTGGAGCAAAAGTGGGGAAATTAGATAAAAAATTGTTAACTTTACGGTCGATTCCACCCCACTGTGTGAGATGACCTCAAGATATGGCAAATAAATTAGTAGAAATAATACCGGCTCAGGCACGTCGTTACGGCGATCGCGAGGCTTACCGCTTTTGCTGGCGCAAGAACGGCGAATGGCAGTCGACTTCCTGGAAAGAGTTTGAAGCTCAGATAAATGTGGCTGCCAAAGCTTTGGCAGCCCTCGGGTTGATTGAGAAAGACACGATAGCTATATGCTCGCCTAATACTCCCCAGATTCTGATTACGGAACTTGGTGCCTTTGCTAACAGAATAGCGGCGATACCTCTCTATTCAAGCTCATCGCAGGAGCAATATGACTTCATCGTGACCAACGGAGAGGCGAGGGTGCTTTTTGTGGGCGATTCCCATCAGTATCCTCTTGCCTATAATTATTGGAAAAAGTATCCGGAGCGTATTACCCGTATAGTGGTCTTTAAGAACGATGAACTTGAACTGAAGCCTGACGACACGATCACAATCTTTTGGGACGATTTTGTGCGTCTCGGAATGAATACGCCGGAGGAAATAGCCATAGAGGTGAAGCGACGTACAGAGGAGGGTTTGCCGGAAGATATGGCTACACTTATCTATACTTCAGGCACCACAGGAGAGCCTAAGGGTGTGTGCATAACCCACTCCAACTATGATGCTTGTATGGAGGCACACCTTAAGCTCCTTACACAGGTTAACGACACGGATCTTTCCATGGCTTTCTTACCTATGAGTCATATTCTGGAGAAGGCGTGGTGTTTCTTCTGCCTCACCAAAGGTGTGCCTGTGGCGATCAATTATGATCCTCGCATAATCACGGAGACCATCCACAATGTTCATCCTAACATTATGTGCTGCGTACCCCGTTTTTGGGAAAAGGTGTATGCCGGTGTCAAGGAGAAGATTGCCGGCATGGGCAAGATGCAGCGTATGATGGTGGCTCGTGCATTGAAAGTGGGTAAGAAGAGGAATCTTGACTATAAACGTAGAGGTAAAAAAGTGCCTTTATTGGTTGAAAAGGAATATCAGTTCTGGAACAAGAATATTTTCCAGAAACTTAAACACGCCATAGGCATTCCGAATCCTAATATGTTCCCCACTGCAGGCGCACCAATCAGCGACAGGATTGTTGAGTTTATGCGGTCTGTAGGGATAGATGTCTTAGTGGGATACGGATTGAGCGAGACCACTGCGACGGTCAGTTTCTACCCTCCTATAGATTATGAGATAGGCACCGTCGGTATACCTATTCCTGGTCTGGAGGTAAAGATAGATACCAATGGTGAGATTCTTGTGAAAGGTCCCACCGTAACTCCCGGCTATTATAAGAATCCGAAAGCCAATGAGGACGCCTTTACCGACGATGGCTTCTTCCGCACCGGTGACGCAGGCTATTTCAACGCCAATGGAGCTTTGGTGCTTACAGAAAGAGTGAAGGACTTGTTTAAGACCTCCAACGGTAAATATATAGCACCTCAGATGCTTGAGAGCCGCTTGGCTGAAAACAAGTATATAGATGAGGCTGCCGTGATAGGTGACCAGCGTAAATTTGTGACGGCATTGATTGTGCCTAACTTCCCGCAGTTGCGACGCTGGGCGGAAAAGAAGGGTATAGATACCTCTGACACCGAGAAATTTGTAAAGAATCCGGAGGTGATCAACTTTGTGATGTCCCAAATCAACGAGGTGCAGAAAGATCTGGCTTCATATGAGCAGATAAAGCGTATCACTTTGCTTCCGAATCATTTCTCGATTATGAATGGTGAGGTTACAAACACGATGAAGGTGCGTCGTCCGATAGTTGCGAAGAGATATGCTCCGGAAATAGAGGCAATGTACAGCTATTAAAACATGTAGCTATTAAGTAAGAACAGGATAAGACACAATGATAACACAGGAACAGTTAAAGGAGGTAGTGGAGCGTCAAGAGGCACTTAAGCATTACCTTGACATAGACAACAAAAAGATAGAGGTTGAGGAGGAGGAACTGCGCACTCACGTGGCAGATTTCTGGGAAGACCGGGAGAAGGCTGAGGCACAGATGCGTAAGATTAAGGAACTTCATTTCTGGATTGACTCCTATACTGACCTCGAAAAACAGGTAGAGGAACTTCAGTTGGCTTTCGATTGGATAAAGGAGGAACTTGTGACTGAAGAGGAGATTGATGCCCAATATGCAAAGCTTATTGATAGCCTTGAGAAGCTTGAGCTTCGCAATATGCTTAGAAGGGAGGAGGATAAGTTGGGAGTGGTGCTTAAGATTAACTCCGGTGCCGGGGGTACTGAGAGTCAGGACTGGGCACAGATGCTTATGCGCCTCTACCTCCGTTACGCTGAGAAACATGGTTATAAGACCTCGATTGCCCAACTCCTTGAGGGTGATGATGCGGGTATCAAATCGGTGACCATAAATATAGAGGGCGACTATGCCTACGGTTTCCTGAAAAGTGAGAACGGTGTGCATCGTTTGGTGAGGGTAAGTCCTTATAATGCACAGGGCAAACGTATGACATCATTCGCTTCGGTATTTGTAACCCCGCTTGTGGATGATACAATCGAGATCAATGTAGAACCTGCTAAGGTATCTTGGGATACTTTCCGCTCCGGTGGTGCCGGGGGTCAGAATGTGAACAAGGTTGAGTCAGGTGTACGTCTTCGTTATCAGTATAAGGACCCCTATACCGGTGAGGAGGAGGAAATTCTCATTGAGAATACCGAGACCCGTGATCAGCCTAAGAACAAGGAGAATGCCATGCGTCAGTTGAAGTCAATCCTTTACGAGAAGGAGCTTAATCATCGTATGGAGGAGCAGGCTAAGATCGAGGCAGGTAAGAAGAAGATAGAGTGGGGTAGCCAGATACGCAGCTATGTGTTTGACGACCGCCGCGTGAAAGACCACCGCACCAATCACCAGACCTCTGATGTTAACGGTGTGATGGATGGTGATATAGATGCTTTCATCAAGGCTTATCTGATGGAGTTTGCAGCCACGGACGCTAATTGAGCTATTGCATAAATTAAAAATATAAGGTGGATTACTTCCGTGAAGTAATCCACCTTATATTTTTAATGGCTTGATTTCTATTTCCTTTCTTTGATGAAGCCGTGGCGATAGGCATAAAGAAGCTGCTTGAGTTCTTCGATTTGTCCGAGCAGTTCCTTGCCATGGTCGGTATCGCGTACCCTTACACGTTGTGAATTCAGCTCAACCAGACGGTTGATGGATATGATGTCAGTGCCGTTCTTCACTGCTTCTTCCGCTGAGGTGAAGGGTTCGTGCTGCACCAGCTCAAATCCACGTGAATGATACACAAGAGTATAACCTGCTATACCTGTGGTGTCGTGATAAGCTTTTGAGAACCCACCGTCGATCACCATCAGTTTGCCGTTGGCTTTTACAGGATTCTCACCTTTCCCCACTCTCACAGGCACGTGGCCATTGATTATATGCCGATGTTCCCCTTTCACATCAAATGAATCAAGAATATGGTCACACACTTTTTCCTGGTCACGCAGGAGATAATAGTGACCCTTCTCTTCATGATGTGTAGCGGGATCTTCGATAAAATACCGCTCGAATGTTGCCATTTTGCTTTTGTTGAACAGGGGTGAGTCAGGTCCACACCACGCATACAGATAATAATCTATTGCATTGCGGCATTGCTCGTCGGGGGTGTCAGTGTTTACTGCCGAGCGCATTAGCAGTTCGATTTGCTGTAGAAGCTCTTTCCCGGAATATGGCTTACCGTTTACATTTACCTCTTTCAGCGAGCCGTCGGCATTGAGTGGAATGGAGGCATGGAAGAGAAGGTTGGAATTGCATACCGAGAAAAGGCTTCCGTGAGAATAGAAAATGCTGATATGGCGCTTCAGCTTGTCGCTGACCGAGAAAGAGTGGGAAAGTTTCTCCATAAGCTGTTCCTCCTCTACCGACAGCTTGTATGGGTCAGCAGGGTCGATAGTCGGGAAATAGGTATCTTTAAGAGGATAGTTTTGACCGTCAAGTTCGATGGTTCCTTTCTCGTAGTCAATCTTATGCAGGAGGCGACGGTCGTCCATGTTCCATTCGGGATGGCGGCTTATCATAGCTCCTTCGAGCTTAAACTGTATGATAGCGATTGCCTTGTGCATCTTCGCGATGAGCTGACGGTTCTTTTCAGTGAGAGGTTCTTCCTGATTGCTCCCTTTGGGCATGAAAAGGGTACAGCGGTCGTCTTTATATGTTTCCATAGCGAAGGTAGCCAGTGGCACGAGATTAATGCCGTAACCATCCTCAAGAGTAGCCATATTTCCGTATCTGAGGGAAATGCGTAGCACATTTGCAATTGAACATTCATTTCCACAAGCGGCACCCATCCAAAGCACATCGTGGTTGCCCCATTGTATATCGAAGTTCTTGTAAGTAAGGAGAGTGTCAAGCACGATGTGGGCACCGTCGCCACGGTCGAAGATGTCTCCAAGCAAATGTAGCTGGTCGATACTGAGACGCTGGATCACGTGGGAGATGGCGGCGATGAAACTTTCGGCTTGACCGGTAGATATTATGGTTTCGATAATACGATTGTAATAGGGTTGCTTGTTTTCTTCTGAGGGAGATTCGTGGAGCAACTCCTCAATGATATAGGCAAATTCAGGTGGTAGACTCTTACGTACCTTTGAGCGCGAATATTTTGAAGACACTGCCTGAAGCACTTTCACAAGCTGATGGAGGGTGATCTGATAGAAGTTTTCGAGATCCTTTTCTGTAGAGCGTATGAGGGCGAGCTTCCTTTCAGGGTAATATATAAGGGAACAGAGTTGGCGTATGTCATCTTCCCGAAGTGTGTTGGAAAATATCTCGTTCACCTTGCGCTTTATGTTGCCGGAGGCGTTCTTCAGAATGTGTCGGAATGCTTCCGACTCGCCATGTATGTCAGCGATGAAATGTTCGGTGCCTTTAGGAAGATTGAGTATAGCCTCAAGATTTATTATCTCGGTGGCAGCGGCGGAGACATTACCGAAGTTCTGCGAGAGGAGTTCAAGCACTCTGCGGTCGGTTGTTATTTTTTTTGTAGAGGGAAGGGTCATAAATAATATGGTGAAGAGTGAAGATTAGAGTTGGAATAGAGGAGAGGATTAACTGATTCCTTAGCAAAGTTAATAATAATTAACGAGGAGAAAAAGAAATTGGCTATTAACTTATTGCCGAGTGAATCTGTTATGTTGATATAACAATTGAAGATGTGAAATTTATGTGGATATGATGAAATAAGAGTAGTATCCTTCAGCTAAAAAATATAGAAATGAAAAGAGTAGTAATAATGGGAGCCTCTTCCGGCATCGGTTATGCTGTTGCCGAGGCTCTTGCATCGCGGGGAGTGAAGGTCGGCGTGGCAGCACGCCATACGGATAAACTTCTTGGTTTGAAAGAGAAGTATCCTGAGCAGGTAGAATACCTGAGTATTGATATTACTGATCCGGATGCAAAGGAACGTCTTATGACGCTTATCGGAATGTTAGGTGGCATGGATATTTATTTCCATGTTGCCGGAATCGGTTATGAGAACCTATATCTTGATCCGGAGCGTGAGGTGGAGATGATAAATACGAATGCAGCAGGTTTTGCACGTATGATATGCACCGCTTATCGCTACTTCCGCGACAATAAGAGAAAGGGACAGATAGCGGCTGTGACTTCTGTAGCGGGCACAAAGGGTATCGGACGTATGGCAGCCTATTCCTCATCAAAGAAATTCGACCAATGGTATCTTGACGCTTTGGAGCAGCTCAGTCACGCTGAGGGTGCCGATATCAGTTTCACCGATATTCGTCCGGGCTGGGTGCGTACTCCCTTGATTCCTGACGATAGGAAATTTCCGATGGAGATGACATTGGAGGAGGTATTACCCTTGATTATAAAGGCTATCGTGCGCAAGGATAGGGTAGCAGTGCTTGATTGGCGCTGGAATCTTCTTGTCGGTGCTTGGCGCAGTATCCCCAATGCCGTGTGGACTAAGATGAAGGTAACGCTATCCACTCCTGACAGTCCACTGCCCACACAAGCGGAGCAGGAAAAGCACGATGCCGAAGAAGCCTTAGGTGAGATAATATAAGTAATTTAAAACTTCCTTAGAGTTACCACCACATCCCCGTCGCGTAAGATGAGCTTCTTCTTGTCAAGATGCTCCACCGTAAACGTGACGGGGTTACTGTATATACCATATTGCTTAAGTCTTGCCTTAGAAAGAGCGGAGTGGGCATTGGGAAAATCAAGATATAAGGTCTTATCTTTTACATATTTCATATTTCCCACTGTATTGACACCATTACCATATTCGGTCAATTGACATACATGAAGTGAAAAACACATGTAAAGCCGTTCTTGAAGTATGATTTCAGGAGCCTCCGGAACCACATCCATCACTTGCCACTGACCGTCGAGATCACCGTTTATGGGATGTTTGGGACATCCCGTGGTAATCAGTAATGTAAGGAGACCAATAAAACTAACAGTGTATTTAGAAATGATTCTTTTCATGAAACAAAGTAAATCATATAAGATTAGAATTTGAGCAATCCGGTTTTGCCTATTGTGATGCCGAAGCCGAAATTGTTACCGAGCAGGTTGCCTCCATCAAAGGCAAATCCGATGCCCCAATACCATCCTTTAAGTTTCTTGAGATGCCAATTCAACTCAAAAAGACCGTTTATATTAGTCATAACTTTGGGTAAGGGATGGTCATATGTACCCCAATTCTTAGTGTGTGAGAAGAGAATCCGGTAGTCAATCTCATCCGAAGGCTGACCGGCAATGCCAAAATGATGACCTATAATGCGCGTGGAGGAGAAGCGGATGGTGTTGTCGGCATTGTATATGGGAGAAATCATAAGTGGGTTGCCGATGCCTAAGCCCCAATGCTGCCACCCGGGATAAAATGAATGGTTGTAGTAGTCATCTCTGCCGGATACCTGTTCCGGTACTTCAGGTGTCTTGTCATGGTTGACCGCACCTGCCTGATCTTTGGAATATAGAAACTCATACACAATCTTTGACACAAATCGGTTTTTCGGGAGGGTACCCTCTATACCCCACAGACCGTCTTTCCAACCATATTCGAAAGTCATCATTGATTGGTCTTCAAAAAAGTGTTCAAAATATCCTCTGACATTCCAATCAGCATTCTTGGGATGTACTTGCAGACCGATAGTGTATTGACCTACCATATTACCCTCTATGCTGGTAGCAAGTCCGTTCAAAGAGTTATGGGTGCGGTAGCTTGGAAAGAAGGCTCTCCACCATTCTTTGAAGCCGTGTTTCATATGAACCACTTTGCCATCCTTATAGGCTACGCCACCGAATTGTGTAGCCATTTCGATGCCCACATCTCCTGTGACAGGGGACGTGGCAGGGTTGGCAAACCTAAGCCACAGACCTTTTGAATGGAAAAGTACATTCTGAGTATACTTTGAGCCTGTGGCAGCCCATGATTCTTGCCATTTTGAATCGGAAAACATACCATAGGCAATGTAACCCTTCACGCCTAACCTGCCCTTAGTGCCCCAGAAGGGTGCATAGTCAAAAATTCCGACACGCACTTGTGGAATAGGCAAGGCATTCCCGGAGAAGAGCAGGCTGCCTGATGATAACTTTGGGTCGTTGTGTGTACACCACATCTCTTTGCTACCTACCATTGCCTCAAAAGCACGGTATTTGATTTCTCCGTAAAGCTGATGGATATGGAAGGGAGCGGTATATCGCCATGCCCCCACAAGATCTACCCCTGCTCCCCATGAAAAACGTTTGCTCTTGTCAATGTCTTTAAATATTGCGGCACGTGCATAGCCGAAATTCCGCTTTGGGGAGCCAAGTCCCTGACGGTTGCTTAAAAGCCAGAAAGGGGTATTTTTACCGGTTGAAGAGGTAGCATATACCTCGGTTTCATATCTGAGGGAGTCAGGAGAGTGTGCAGCGGCAGTAAGGGGAATAAGAAGAAGAGTCGCCAGCATCGATGCTACCAATGATAGGAGGGGAGGGGCATTAAGATGAATCTTATGAAGGATGGAAAACATAAGAGTAAAATGAATCGGTAGGTAGTACGTATGGGTGACTTCTCAGACGTTTATTGACCGGTACACATCATTTAATGTGTATTGCCACATAAATACAACGTAAGATTCAATAAAAAAGTTATAATCACGTTTTGAAAAAAGATTAGATAGGCTATTTTGAGAATTTGGCTTAAAATAGCTAACTTTGCAATCCCAAATGCAAAAGAAAATATGGTAAACTGGATTACAAACGACATATTAACCTTCGCAATCTCTCTTGTGCTTGCCGGAATCATTATTCCGCAGATACTTCTCATTGCGTTTCGTAAGAAATTATTTGATGAAGTTGATGAGCGTAAGATTCACAAGGGAGTTGTGCCTCGCCTCGGCGGCATTGCATTTGTCCCGTCTATTTTGTTTTCGCTTGCTTTAGTGATAGGTCTCAATCTTCGGTTTAATGGCGAAAATGTCTTTGGTGAGTTTGCAGAGTCATTAGTGCCAATGTATTTTATGGTTTGTGCAGTCTTGCTGATGTTCCTTGTAGGTATGGCAGACGACCTGATTGGAGTGAGGTACATGGCTAAATTTATTGTCCAGATCTTATCGGCACTACTTATATGCAGTTCGGGCATGTATGTAGATAATCTATACGGTTTTTTGTGGATGACAGATCTCCCCGGATGGTTTGCGTTCCTCACCACTGCATTTGTTGTGGTCTTTGTCGTCAACTCCATAAATCTAATTGACGGTATAGATGGATTGGCATCCGGACTCAGTACGGTTGCCCTTGTGTTTTATGCCGTTGTCTTCTTTAAAGGTTCGGAGTTTGTGTATTCAATGTTAGCCAGCGCTGCCGTAGGTACACTTTTACCCTTCTTTTATTATAATGTTTTTGGTAATGCCAAGCGACAGAAGAAAATATTTATGGGTGACACCGGAGCATTGACAACAGGAATGATTCTTGTCTTTTGTGCGATTGCTGTGCTTCATACTGACAGCGGCATTCTGGTGGATGATTATAATCCTGTGATAGTGGCATTTTCTCCTCTGATTATTCCTTGTTTCGACGTTGTAAGAGTCTATCTCCATAGGGTAGCTCGCCATCGCAACCCTTTCTTGCCCGACAAAAGCCATATTCACCATAAGTTACTTGCCTTGGGTTTGAATCAACGCTTGGCGTTAATTGTGATTATGGTGTGGTCAGCATTATTCATATTAGTAAATATAATTCTTTCATATTATTTCAACCCTACAACTATAGTGGTAGCTGATATATTAATATGGACCATAGCTAATATGCTTATGTCAAAAGCAATAAGAAATAGGGAACGCGAACTTAATGTGAAACTTTACGATTAAAGAGAAAGTAATATAATGAAAAAGAGATTCCTCCAAACCGCCCGTTATATAGTAGGTGGCATTCTCCTGCTGGGGCTTTCGGCATGTTCTACTCCTAAGAAAGTAGCATATTTTCAGGACTTAACTGAAGCTGTTATGCCGGTGCCACAGGCAATTCAGACCAAGGTTGAACCTTCAGATAAGCTTTCCATCATTGTAAAGTCGAAGGATCCTAAGTTGGTCAACCTATTTAACCTAACGTTGCCGGGAGATCGTGTGGGAGACGGCTATTCGCAGTTTACGGTAAGCCGGGAAGGAACAATTGATTTTCCTGTGTTGGGCACATTGAAAGTTGCCGGAATGACACGAGACGAATTGGCAGCCTTCATAAAAGGGGAGTTAATGGGTAGGGAGCTTATAAAGGATCCTGTCGTGACTGTGGAATTTCTTAGTGCCGGTTTTTCCGTGTTGGGAGAAGTTAATCGTCCCGGTAAATTCCAATTTAATAAAGATAACATAACACTCCTTGAAGCTCTTTCAATGGCAGGTGATTTGGGAATTCAGGGACAACGTGAAAATATCGCTATAGTACGCCATGAGAAGGATGGGGTACATACCTATCGTGTTGATTTGACTAATTTCTCGGAACTGGTCAAATCTCCGGCTTATTATGTGCGACAAGATGATGTGATATACGTTGAACCTAACGGTGTGAAGAAACGTCAGACTACCGTAAACGGAAATAATATTGTTTCCGCGAGTTTCTGGGTATCGATAGCATCTTTGTTGACTACTGTGGCAGTCTTAGTTTTTAAATAATTTAAGCGAAAAAGTTACATGGCGGCTAATAACACTGATAACGCATCAAACCATATGAGCAAGGAAAGCTTGTCGGTAAATGAATGTGTGCAGCTTTGTCTAAGGAATTGGGGATGGATTCTGTTTTCATTGATCGTTTTCCTCGGCGGCGGTTTCTTGTATATAAAATGTCAGGAACCTGTGTATGAACGCTCGGAAGAGATACTTATAAAAGACCAGGAAGCCGGAGGAGGCATAGGCGGAATGTCGAGTACTTTTGCCTCTATGGGTCTTATAGCGGGCAACACCAATGTCTACAATGAGTTGATTTCAATTACTTCTCCTGCAATTTTAGGGGAGGTAATCACTCGCTTGGGTTTGGATGTGAGCTACGACAAGACAGGATTCTTTCATGGCACCACTTTGTTTGGCACCACTCTCCCTTTCGAGATTAAGTTCTTAGACCTTACTTCCGATGACTCGGCAAATCTGCAGTGCCGTATGGATGAAAAGGGAAATCTGTCGCTTTACAAATTTGTGTCATACGACAAGACAGGTAAGAAAATCAAACATTCCGAAGAAGTTAACAATGTTAAAATCGGGGATATAGTCAAGACTCCTTTGGGCTCTATCCAGATTGTAAAAAATCCTTCGTATAAGCCTGATAAGGATGATGATTCGGCAAACACACCTATAGAAATCAAGATTGCCAAATCCGATATACACTCTGCCATAGAGTCTTACTCCAAGGAAATTTCCGGTGACCTTAAAGAGGAATATGCCGATGTGATTGAGTTGGTGATTAAAGATGTGAATATAGAGCGAGCTGTAGATATTCTCAATGAGATAGTGAACGTCTACAATGAGAACTATATCGACGATAAGAATAAGATTGCCAAAGCTACTTCATTGTTTATTGAAGAACGCCTCCATGTGATTGAGAAAGAGCTTGGAAATGTCGATGCCAATATCGCCCAATACCGTTCAGACCATAGCGTTGTGAACCTGCTGGAGAAGGGCAAGGCAATGGTAGAGAAAGATGAGGAACTTAAAACTCATATAATCAACCTTACCAACAGTTTGGAGTTGAGCAAGTATATGATTGATTATCTGAAAGACAGTTCGAATCAATATAAGATTATTCCGGTCAATACCGGAGCCGAGACTAAGGAACTGCAACTTCAGATTGAGACGTATAACACTCTTTTACTTGATCGCAACGCCCTTGAACAGACTTCTTCAGACACCAACCCACTTGTGAAGGATTATGACACCCAATTGTCAAATTTGAGAGGAGCGATACTGAAAGGTATGTCAAATAGGGTAGTGCAATTGAACACCCTCCTTGCAAGCGCACAAAAAGAGTTGGCAAAGAACAGCACTACAATAAAGTCTACCCCTATCACCACACTTCCCCTGTTGTCGGAGCAGCGTCAGCAATCGGTGATGGAAAATCTTTATCTTTTCCTTCTTGAAAAGAGAGAGGAGAATGAGCTGAGTCAAAAATTTACTGCTGATAATATACGTATTATCACCCCTCCTATGGGTTCTCTTCGACCCGTCTCGCCGAAGAAGTTCTTCATCATGCTCTTGATGTTGGTTGTAGGCTTGTTGCTGCCTGTCTTCATTATCCTCTTCAAAGAAATCAACGACACCAAGGTAAGAGCTAAAAAGGATCTTAACAGGGTTAAAGTACCTTTTGCCGGAGAGATTCCGCAAGTCGGTAAGCCCACTAAACTCAAAATCGTTGAGGCTGTCGGTGACTTGAGCAGACGTAAAGATGAGAAAGCACCTATGGCTGTCGTAGCAGAAGGTAGCCGTGATGTGGTGAATGAGGCGTTCCGTGTCATACGAAGCAATATTGATTTGATGACCGGAAAATCGCATGAGGGTGAGGCGATTATGCTGACTTCCTTCAATCCGGGTAGTGGAAAGTCGTTTATTTCCTATAACCTCGGTCTTACCTTCGCTTTGAAAAAGAAAAGAGTGTTGCTCGTTGACTGTGATTTGCGTCACGGCTCATCGTCAATGTATGTGAATATGCCCTCCAAAGGTGTCACAAATTATCTGAACGAGTCGATAGAGGACTGGAGGAGCCTGATAGTTCCGTCACCGGCTAATCCGAATCTTTCAATTCTTCCGATTGGCAAGATGCCACCTAACCCGGCAGAGCTTCTTGAGAACGGCAGATTCGAAAAGTTGGTGCTTGATGCCAAGAAAGAATATGATTACGTACTGCTCGACTGTCCTCCGGTGAATATCGTTGTGGATGCGCAGATTGTAGGGAAGTATGTAGATCGCACCCTCTTCATAATACGTGCCGGCTTGTTGGAGAAGAGTGCATTGGCAGAACTTAACGAGTTCTATGAGGATCATAAGTTTAAGAAAATGAGCCTCATTCTTAACGGTACGGAAGCAGTCCACAGCCGTTACTATACCTACGGCACCTATCAGAGTTACAATAAATAAAAAACAAAAATCATATGTGGCCTTTTAAATCGGTTGCAAGTATTAAAGATTCGGGAATGTTTCAGGGTTTTACTGACTGGCATTCCCATATCCTTCCCGGTGTGGACGACGGTGTGCAGTCTATGCAGGAGTCTCTCGATATACTTAAACTTTACGAAGACTTTGGTGTACGTAGGATTTGGCTTACACCCCATATAATGGAGGATATACCTAATCAACCTGCCGAACTCAAAAAGAAGTTTGAAGAGCTAAAGAAAGCGTGGGACGGGAAGGTGGAGCTTAAGTTGGCTGCTGAGCATATGCTTGATTCGCTTTTCGAAGAGAGGCTTGCTTCGGGAGATGTGTTGCCTATAGGTGATGAGGGACGTCATATCCTGGTGGAGACATCTTACTACACTCCTCCTATGGGAATGGAGGATTTGCTCGATAAGATTAAGGCAAAGGGCTACTATCCTGTGCTGGCTCATCCGGAACGATATAGATATATGGATGAGGCTTTTTATAATCGCCTCAAGAATAAAGGCATATTATTCCAGATGAACTACGCCTCTTTGGTAGGTGGCTATGGAGAGAGTGCTAAGAAAAAGGCTGAGTGGTTGTTGAAGAAAGATATGGTAAATCTTGTCGGCAGTGATGTGCATCGTATGTCATCTATAAATCCGGTTGTCACTCAGTCTCCTCAGAAGAAACAGTATTTGGAACTGATTATAAACGCTGCCAAAGGTCGTTTGGAATAGTCTCTTTACACGGATGGGTAAATAGTCAACTAAGATTCGTATTCTGAGGTTTAACCAAAAATTTAAATAGCTTTATCATTTATTCGAAATATGAGAGAGAGAATACTTCTGTGTTTGGCACACATGAGCGGTAGAGAAATGGAATATATTGAGAAGGCATTTGCTGACAATTGGGTAGTGCCCTTAGGTCCGAATGTCAACGGCTTTGAAGCCGATCTCACTAAATTTATTAATTCCCCCACATATGGTGAGCCAACCCACAAGCATGTCGTGGCGCTGTCATCCGGTACTGCTGCGGTCCATTTAGCACTCGTGGC
>CAMWTL010000020.1 GCA_947177145.1 uncultured Porphyromonadaceae bacterium | reverse complement strand
ACGGAGATATCAAGGATCTGAAAACTTTCAAGCAGACATATGAAGCTCAGTTGGCAACCCTTTCTCAAGACCTTTCTAACCTTGGAGGCAAGATCACTACTGAGGTAGGAGCGGCGGTCAATACAATGACAGCAATGTTTATGACCAACCTCCGTAGCCTTGTATTCATTCCCGATGCTTATGTAGGTGGTGTTGAAAGTGCCCTTTCCTATCATATGGATTACCTGAAGCTTACTGCCCGTGCCAACAACACAAACGATGTATATAGCTTCGTAGGCAATGACGGTGAGACTCTTAAAGTCCAGAAATTCAAAACTTGGAATCTCCAGAAGGTTGATAACCAAGCCAACCAGAAGTCTTATGAGGCTCCCACCGTGATTTCATACCACATGAATCCGGAGAGCGCTGTAATAGACAATGTTGACAAGCTTAAGATCGTAGCTAAGGATGCAGAAATGCTTACTCGTGCCGGTGCGGATATAGCATTGGTAAAGAGCTATAATGATGGTAAAGGCTTTAAGGCTGAAAACGGTATACTTACTGTAGAAATCACCGGCGACTCCAAGAATTATGATGCCGACGGCACCACAATGCCAATCTTCGCTCTCCAGGCAAAGGTAGCAGGACAAAAAGATGAGGAAGGCAAGGAAATAGAGAATACAGTTACATCTGATTATGCGGTATTCGCTCAGATGAACGTGAAGCCCACTGCCATCCAATACAACATGAACGTTTATCCCGGCAAATTCTTCAACAATAGCAATCGCTATGATTTCCAACCGGTGGTTACTAACGTTATAGATGAAAACGGTGTAAATGGCAATACAAATGTTCAGACTGCCCTCAACCACGCCACTACCACTACCGTGAAGTGGAATGGCACAACAGACCTGCTTTCGGTATTGGAGATTGCATACGTTGACGAGGGTCGCAACGGAACTGCGAAATCTTGGACAAAGACTTCCGATTGGGAGAAATATGGTCTTAAGATGCACTTCGAGCTTCTCAACTACACTATCGGCAACAATACAGTATCTGAAAGTTCTTGGGCAAGCATTGATCCGGAGACCGGGGTACTCACAGCTTGTGTGAATGGCAATGTCAACAATCAGAGTCCTGATGAACTCGGTCATATGCCATTGGTATACGTGACTGTAACACAAGGCAACGACGTGGTTCTTAACGGCTTCATAAAGGTTAAGATAGTGCCCAGTGAAGACTATTATATGACTTCACCCATTGCATTTGCCAATGTCGATTTCAATTGTAACGATTTCGGTGAGCAGCAGAAAGAGGAGTTCGCACCATTGCAGATGATGCTTAAGGTAACTGAGCTCAGCGAAGATGTATTCTTAGCCAACTATCAACCCAGCTTCAAGAAAGTAGACATCGACGGTGACGGGTTCCAGAGTGATGTATTCATTCAGTATGTTAAAAATGCTGACGGTGTTTGGACCTCTGTCAATCCTACTAAGGAAATCGGCTATGTGCTCCCGCGTATGAAGAATCTCAATGGCACTCACGTTTATGACATTGAGTGGGATTTTGATGATGCATATGCCAAGCAGCTCGTTTACCAGCAGGAGAATCACACAGCAACCACATACATCTGCTTCGAGGGCACATCAGACGTTTATGCTGACGTATACCTCCCCTTGACTGTCAGTGTAAATGAAAAGCCGACAATTGCTGTAGGCACAAAGGTTCTTGCCAAGTGGTTCCGTGAGAATGACAACACCGCTCTTCTCAATGTTCCACAGCCTACCAATGGTAATATAGTATCTACTATCAACGCCGACCTTGACCAGCTTTGGACTAATGACAAACCGACATTCTCTCCGAAGCCAAGCGACTACCTCGGATATAAGTACTATTTCTCTGCATTGAACAACAGAACCGTAGACGGTATCACTTACAGCGTAGCAAATAACACCAACCCCAACCTCCTGAGCGGATATTCGGCTTTATCGAATGCCAATATGGGCGTAAATGCACTGCTTACCAATGCTGCCAACAGCGAATATGGCAATACAGTGCTCAAAGCAAATGGTGTAGAGATAGCTACTCTTGACCAGTCTACCGGTAAGATTACCTATGCCACTACTCCGGCAGCTTTGGAATTGCTCAACAAATTCCCGTCAATGGGTGGTGAGGACCGTCCCGAGGCTAAACTTGGAGCAATAATCGGCATGGTGCCTTATAGCACTTGTGATCTGGCTTACACCATCTCTAACGGCGACTTCAATGTTGCGTTCTTACGTCCTATCAATGTGGATGAAGGTGTGGTTTATCCGTTTGTCGATGCAACTGCCAACGGTAGCACCAACGACGTTTACAATATGCTTGTCTTCAGCGATTGGCGCGATGTGAACTTCACAAATCAGGAATGGCTCTATGGCTACTATAATGTGAAAGGCATCACTGCCCAGCTTGACAAAATGACCTCTGATATTGCTAACCCCGGAAGCGGTAAATTCGAGCCTGTAAGCCCCAGCTTGAGGAGCAGCTTCAAGTTCCAGCAGAATGGTACAGACGTAACTACAGCTAATGTATCTTATGCCGGTACATCCATTAGCTCAGGTAATAGCGCAGCTATCAAGAACCTTGTAAAGGGACAGTTCGGCACTATCACCTATTTCAACAGCGATGTGAACGTTAAGCAATTTAAGGTCAAGATCCCATTCGTAATTGACTATGAACTTGGTTCTATCTCAGTCACAATCGAATGTACCATCAAGACCACTATGGGCAATTAATTTTCGAGCAGGTAAAATATAATGATCCCTTGACTTGTGAGGGAGTGACCGTGTTGGTCGCTCCCTCTTTAACAATTATCGACGAATGAAACCAAATTCAAAACTACTTGCACTCTTAGCTTTCATTATCTTATTGGCAGGGGCGTGTTCTCATAAAGCCCAAACCGAAGGGGAAGAAAGCTATGGTGTGTCGGATAATGATTCATTATCCATCTTATCCAATACAGAAGAAATTATGGAATCCTTTCAGGAAGAGCGTTTTGACGAAGCTTTATCAAAACTATATGTATTTGATAGTTCCGATACCACTGTGTCACCTATTCCTGACGAAATAGCGGCACAGTTACGCAATCGAAGCCGTATTTTCCCGGTTAAGGATTTTAAAGTAAAAGAGGCGGTTTTTAAAGAACCCTTATATAATGTAATAGTGTATGATGTCATATTCGGAGAGCCATCTCCAGACAATTGCGAAGTTCCGACCACGAAGATGGCTTTTAATGTTATCAACATTAATGGCAATTTTTATGTGACGATTATGGACCAGCCCACTCTCAAATGAGTTGGGTATGTATATCCAGCTATCCACATTGAGTAGATATCGGAATTTAGTTTTTATGCAAGCTCAGCGTTGAAATAGGGGTACAGTGTTACCTGACATACTATAACACAATATTCATTCATAAAATAACTGATTTTATGTATCTACTCAATTATAACACCCTATAAGCCAGTGATGGTGCAGATAGAGTGGAAGCAGAGTTACTGTCTGGGAGAGATAGTAGCTCTGCTTTGTTTATTTTAATCAACACACCAATTACATTTTAAATCCTTATCTCAATCGGTCTGCACCGGTAATATCAATTAAAAATTTATTAGCTATTGACATAAAATCTCAGGAATTATTCCTATATTTGCAAAAATATAGATGTAAGAATGAAAGAATTAGCCCAAATAATCTATGAAATAATAAAAGACTACAGAAATGAAGATGGTATTTTCATCTCTTCGAAGGATGTCTATGAATGGGCGCAACAATTCGGCGAAGATGAGGCTGAGTTTATGCTACAGGAACTTGCCCACCTCCTACCACAGATATATTTTTCAAAAGATAGAGTACATAGGGAAATACGAAATATTCTTAATGAACTCTATCAATTTTTAAAGTATCCTCATATAGAAGTCTTATTACAAGATGTAGAATTTCTCTGTCTGCAACCCGAAGGAAAAAGTCAACGTATCCTTTTGCAAATGATAGATGCAATTGTTCAACATAAGACTTCCAAAAATCTTTCATATTACAACCAATTTCCAAAAAAACTATTCGTCTATGTAGATGACGTTTTAGCCTCAGGAGGCACTATTGGTCGTGATTTATTAAATTGGCTTGCCCAAGATCATCATGCAGAGGATATTGCCAATAAAAAGATAACTCTCGTTGTATCTTTATTATGTTCTCACTCATGGGGAAGAAGTTTTGTTGATTATAGAATCCATCGAACTTTTCCCAAATTGAGGAACTTGATTATCTGGGGGTGGGCATATGAAATTCAGAACCATCTAAAATGGGCTAACCAGAGTCTTAACATAGCTATACCGATTAAGGATCAGCCGGAAGATGTCAAAAATTATCTTTCTACCCTTAGAGCCAATAAATATGAAGAGTATGCTTACCGTGAGATCAATAATCCTGTGAGAGAAACTTTTTTCACATCCCCTGAAAATAGGATTCGATACGAAAACAACCTATTGAGAAAAGGATTAGAAATAATAGCTAAAATAGATAATCCCGGTGAAGGACTCAGACCGTTAGGCCTCATTAATCCTAATTATAAGACTTTTGGATTAGGCACTCATTTCTTTACATGGAGAAATATCCCTAATAACAGTCCTTTGGTTTTCTGGTGGGATGTGCCTGCCCACGGCTGGAAACCATTATTCAAGCCCAAACGCAAACAATGATGATTGAGGAAAAAATATATAATATTAACGAGGTTATCTCATTCGCCAAAATCACAGGTGAATGGGGGCGATTTTCAAACATGTTCTACAACGCATTGTTTGTAAATGAAACTTTTATACCCTCTGTAGAAGCCTTATATCAGTCTTGCAAGTATCCTCTATACCCGGAGATTCAAAAAGAAATCATCAGTCAGGATAATGCTATGAAGGCTAAACATATTAGCCGTAAGTATTCTGAGTTTCAACGACAAGATTGGGATACTGTGAGATATTCCATTATGCGATGGAGCCTAATGGTTAAACTCATTCAAGATTGGGATGAGTTTGCACCCTTACTTCTAAAAACTCGTGGTTATCAAATTGTGGAGTACTCAGTTAAAGATGATGACTGGGGCGCCGTACCTTACGGCACAAGTAACCTAAAGGGCAAAAATGTTCTGGGGAGATTGCTCACGGACATTCGTGATGAATTCGTGATTCCGGCTAATAAGCCTCAGTTTATCCCACCTCTACAAATATCCTCTTTCCAATTATATGGGACAAATATAGGTAGAGTATACCCCTCTGAGTATTATGACGATTTCTTGATGGATTAGCATCTGACCATCTAATCCGAATAGATTAATTATTGAAGTCCCACAAGAAGTACAAGAGATTTGACGGTTTGGAAGTTTTTGGGTAATTTTGTCCTTTGAAGAATCTTTTGTTTTCTGAAGGATTTTTTGTTGTGTGAGCAATTTTGTCTCTTGAAAAACCGTATAGCCCATGAAAATGAAACGTATGCTGCTTATCGTCGATCCTCAAATCGACTTTATTACGGGCACTTTGCCGGTGCCCGACGCTGAATATGCAATGAATAAGTTGGCGGAGTATATTGCTGCCAACGATGGCAAGTATGTGCATAAAATCGTGACTGCCGACCGCCATCCTTATAGACATTGCTCTTTTAAGGAGAATGGAGGTGTGTGGCCGATACACTGCGTTCATGACACAATTGGGGCAGCCGTGTGGCAACCACTTTTTAATCCTCTCTATACCACTGAGGGCGACGTGACCTTCTTATATAAAGGAGAGAATACTGAGACAGAAGAATATTCCATATTCAAGAATCCGAAGGCAGCTGCTGAAATTGCATCTATCATCCGCACCAAAGGTATTGAGGCAATTGATGTGTGCGGATTGGCTGGAGATATATGTGTGTTCGACACATTGACCGATGGCATCGCGCTCTTCGGCAAAGAACTGTTTCATGTTCTCCCGGTGTTCTCCCCTTCCCTCGATGGAGGCATCAAGCTTTCTCAAATGTACTGAAAATGTAAATAGTAAATCTCTGACTTCATCTTCCAAAGCACTTGAGTACTGTTTGTAGATAGATGAGTATTATCATAACTATCAATAAATTTGATAAAAAAAGGAAATTACGTAATCGTAATTTCCTTTTTTGTCAAAGATTAATTATATCGATGTCTTAATAATTTCAGATAATTCGAGAGGTACGATTCGGAAATCGCCTATGCACATAGGAGCATCTACTTATACGATTATCTATTCGGACGATTAGATGGAGAGGCGGCGGAGGGTAGAGAGGAGCTCCTGATTGATGGGCTTGTCGTTTTTAATCGCCTTGGTGAAGGGGACGTAGACAATCTCATCGTTCTTGATGCCGATCATGACGTTACGCTGGTCGTCGAGAAGCGCATCGACAGCCGCTGCACCCATACGTGAAGCAAGGATACGGTCGTGTGCTGTGGGTGAACCGCCACGCTGGAGGTGACCTAAGATAGTCACACGCACATCATAGTTGGGATACTCGTTCTTCACACGCTCTGCAAGACCCATAGCACCACCGGTAGCGGGTGATTCTGCCACAAGCACAATTGAAGAGTTCTTAGACTTGCGGAAACCGCTGGCGATAAGTTCGTCGAGCTGGTCAACCTGCGTGGAGATTTCCGGAATAATGGCTGCCTCCGCACCTGCAGCGATTGCACCATTGAGGGCAAGGAAACCGGCATCACGTCCCATAACCTCTATAAAGAAAAGACGCTCGTGAGAAGTGGCAGTGTCGCGAATCTTGTCCACACAGTCCATGATGGTGTTGAGGGCAGTGTCATAACCGATAGTGGAGTCAGTGCCATAAAGGTCGTTGTCAATTGTGCCCGGCAAGCCTACCACCTGGAACGAAAACTCATTGGCAAAGATACGTGCTCCGGTAAGCGAGCCGTCGCCGCCTATCACCACGAGGCTGTCAATGCCGTGACGCTGGAGCACATCGTAGGCACACTGACGTCCTTCGGGCGTCTGGAACTCCTTACAGCGTGCTGTCTTCAAGATAGTACCGCCACGCTGAATGATGTTCGAAACATTCTGAGTTGAGAACTCCTGTATCTCATCTGTGATAAGGCCACGATAGCCACGCATAATGCCAAATACCTTGAAACCTGCAAATATTGCGGCTCGTGTCACCGCACGTATGGCGGCGTTCATTCCGGGGGCATCACCTCCCGATGTCAGGATTCCGACTGCTCTTTGTTTTGTCATAGCTATATGATTTTATAGTGGATTGTTATAATTTAGGTGGTTTTCTCCCATAAATCTCCCACAAAGATAATATTTTGTCGGGGAAGTGACAAAAATTTTGTTAATTTTGCAGTATGAAAAATATAATATTCGATCTCGGCGGCGTAGTGATAGACCTAAACCGCCAACGTGCCGCCGATGCACTCGAAGCAATCGGCATTAAAGATGCACCCGCACTCCTCGGTGAGTATGAGCAGAAAGGTCCCTTCCTGCTTCTTGAAAACGGACATTCCACAACAGCCGACTTCTACGACGATATGCTCCCGAGATGTCGTCCCAACACAACCTGCACGGAGATCCGCGATGCGTTTGAGCGTTTTCTCATGGAAATTCCCATCGAACGCCTCCAAGCTATCCGGCAGCTGCGTGAAAAGGGATTCCGTCTGTTCGTGCTTTCCAATACCAATCCGCTGATGTTTAACCATTGGATTGATTTGGCATTCCGTCAGGAAGGACTTACTATCAATGATTATTTCGATGGTGTTGTAACCTCCTATCAAGAGAAGCTATGCAAGCCTGACCCGGAAATTTTCCAACATGTGGTAGATCGCTATGGCCTTGATCCGAAAGAGACGGTAATGCTCGACGATTCAGCGAAGAATTGTGAAAGCGCACGCTCGATAGGACTGAACGCTATCCAAATCGACAACAACGGCACAGACTCTATGATCGCAGTGTGCCAACGTCTCGGAGAGGAGGGTGTGTCGAAGTGAGAAGAGCGGTAGCTGCCATAGGCACATTCGACGGGGTTCACAAAGGTCACATCACCGTAGTGGATAAGCTCAAAGAGATAGCGGCAGAAAAAGACGTTGACCCGATAGTCATAACTTTCGACAACCATCCCCTCACCGTAATAGCTCCGGAACGCATTCCCTCCTCCATCACCACTACGGAAAAGAAGTGTGAGCTGCTGCGTGGAGCCGGAGTTATGGCACTCGTGATGCATTTCGACAACGAGATGAGAGAGACCACTGCTCGTGATTGGATGCGGCGTTTGCGTGACGACTACGGTGTCGTCGGCTTAGTGGTAGGCTACGACAATACATTCGGCTCAGACGGTGTGACCCACTCCATAGCCGATTACAAACGTATAGGAGCCGAATTAGGGATCGAGGTAGTGGAAGCCCCCTTCGTGGCGGGTATCAGTTCTTCAGCTATACGTAAAGCAATCATCGCCGGAGACATTGACCACGCCACGTCGATGTTAGGCCGCTACTACTCCATCTCAGGAACTGTGGTGACAGGCAACCGACTCGGACGCACCATCGGATTCCCGACCGCCAACCTACTTCCACACCCTGAATTAACTATCCCTGCCAACGGGGTTTATGCGGCAATCGCTGTGCTGCCCGACGGATCACGCCGTCAGGCGATAGTCAACATCGGCACCCGTCCCACAGTGAGACGCGGCGACCAACGCACTGTTGAGGCACACATTATCGACTTTGACGGTGATTTATACGGTCAGTCGATTTCTCTCGTTTTCCGCAAGCGCCTGCGCAATGAAATGAAATTCAAATCTATTGAGGCACTGCGTCAACAGATAGAAAAAGACCGTGATGCTGCAAAAGTTTTTCTTTCCGATGCGACAAAAAGCGGCAAATAACAGTTATATCTATAAATTCCATCTAAACTATGAACAATATTGAAATCATCAACTTCGCTACGACTCCGAGTCTCGTAAGCCGATATATGAGAGAGCTTCGCGATGTCAACATCCAGAACGATCCTATGCGCTTCCGCAACAATCTTAAACGTATAGGTGAGATTATGGCATATGAGATTTCCAAGCGTATGGACTACACCCAGGATAAGGTGCAGACTCCGCTCGGCTATGCCATGTGCCACGAGATCACCAATCAGATCGTGCTTGCCACCATCCTGCGTGCCGGCATCCCCTTCCATCAGGGTTTCCTTGAATTTTTCGACAAAGCCGAGAATGCCTTCGTCAGCGCATACCGTCGCTATAAGGAGAAAGGTGATCAGTTTGATGTGCTCATAGAATATATGGCAACTCCGAGAATCGACGGTAAGACAGTGATTCTCATCGACCCGATGCTTGCTACCGGAAGCTCAATGGAACTTGGTTACAGGGCATTGTTAAAAAAGGGTACACCTGCCCGTTTGCACATAGCATCGGTGATAGCATCCCGTCAGGCGATGGAATATCTTTGCGAGGTGCTGCCCGAAGGAATCACCACCATCTGGACAGCTGCGATTGATCCCGACATCAACTCACATAGCTACATCATGCCGGGACTCGGCGACGCCGGCGACCTTGCATACGGTGAAAAAGACGACGAATGATCCTTAAAAACATCGACATACTCAATTTTAAGAATATCGCCTCCGCTACCATAGAATTTTCCCCGGGAGTAAACTGTCTCCTGGGGATGAATGGTATGGGAAAGAGCAATCTCCTTGAAGCTATACATTTCCTGAGTATGGCTCGGCCTATGTCGAGTCTGCCTGACAGTGCCTTGGTGCGCCACGGGGAAGACCTGCTGCTTGTGAAAGGGGACTTCCTGACCGACTGTGCCCTCACCGACACAATCGCTTGCGGATTTACGAAAGGGAAGGCAAAAAGCCTCAAACGCAACGGTAAGGAATATCATCGCCTGTCGGAACATATAGGCCGCTACCCGATTGTGACGGTCACACCTGACGATTCACAAATAATTCGCGGTCCGGGTGAGGAGCGTCGCAAACTGATGGATACAGTAATCTCCCAGGCTCATCCTGATTACCTTAATACCCTCATACGCTACAACCGTGCCCTTGAAAGCCGCAATAAGATGCTGCGCTCCGGTGTAAACGATCCTATCTTGTTTGAGAGTATAGAAATCGGTATGGAAGAGGCAGCATTATATATATACACTTACCGCAAGGAATGGGTGGAGAAGCTTGCTCCTAAGGTAGAGGAATGTTATGCAAGATTATCGGGTGAGCGTGAGGCAACGTCCATCACTTATAGCAGTAAATTAGCGGAGAAATCCCTACGCGAATTGTTTGACGAACGGCGTGCCAAAGACCTCGCTCTCGGCCATACCTCTGCCGGCATACATCGCGACGATCTCGAAACAAGTCTCGACGGCTACAGCCTGCGCCGCTTGGGCAGTCAAGGACAGGTGAAGACCTTCACCATAGCTCTGCGTCTCGCCATATTCGACTATCTCAAAGAGGCAGGCGGCACCACTCCCCTCCTCCTGCTTGATGATATTTTCGATAAGCTTGACGCCTCAAGAGTGGAAAGCATCATGCACGAGGTGACATCTTCCGACACATTCGGCCAGATATTCATAACCGACACCAACCGTAAGCATCTCGACGACATCCTGACCGGAATGGAGGGACCTTACGCGCTTATGAATGTAGCCGACGGACAATTTACCCCATTAAGTCGGCAATGATATGGAGAGAAAAGAGTCGCAGAGCATAGGAGATGTGTTACGTCTCGCATTCCAAGACAACTGCATGCAAGACCGCCTCGACGAGCGCAAAGCCATCGACGCTTGGAGCCTGACGGTAGGACCCGACCTGGCGGCACAATGTATGCGCCCCACGGTGAAAGACTCACTGATGACAGTGGGGGTGCGCAACGCTTCCCTCCGCCACGAGCTTTCAATGAACCGTTCGCACCTTTGTCGTGCAATCAATTCCACAGTGGGACGTGTTATTATAGAAGATATACGCTTCACTGCTCCTAAACAATATTAATTATGGATCCAAACAACTTACCTGACATATCTATTTTTCGCAACGCCACGCCGGTGCAGATTCGTTTCAACGATGTAGATGTGTTGGGACACGTCAACAACACTGTTTATTTCTCTTTTTATGATACCGGAAAAGCATATTATTTTGAGGCTGTCCAAGGGAAAAAAGTGGAATGGAAACACGTTGACACCGTTATCGCAAACGTAAATTGTGCATACCTTGCCCCAATCTTCTTCGGAGAGGAGATTGAGGTGCTCACCACATGCCTGTCCGTCCACGATAAAAGCTTCAAGCTCCTTCAAGCCATACGCGAAAGGAACACGGGACAAATCAAGTCGATTTGTGAAACTGTGATGGTGAGCTTCGACCCTGCCACAGGACATTCCCATTCACTTCCCGAAGAATGGCTAACTAAACTCAATGAATTTGAAGGACGCAATCTGAAATCTGAAAAATAAATAAAACAATATATACCAATGACACCGATTGAAATACCTTTGATGACGGAAATCTTCGATAAGGAATCGAAAGAAGCCGCTATCTTCACCGAGGCACTCGCCTGCCGTAAAGCTGCCAACGAACTCCTTGCAGAGGAGAGATATATGGATGCTATGGAACGCACCGTGGCTGCGCTTTTAGCTATGCGTGATTTTCCCGATTTCGAGAATGTGGAGTTCCGTGCCCTTCTTGTAGGATTACTCTTCGACCTCTCCGAAATCCATTTCGCGCTTAAGAATTACAAGCAGAGCGAAAAGGAGCTTGAAGTGCTCTTCAAAGTCTTGGATAATCTTGTAAAGCTCGACGAAAATCGTTTCGGGAAGTATCATATCCTTGCTATGGAACTATCCACACGCATATTGCGCTCACGTAAGAAGGCACTTGACCTCCTCGTGAAACAGCAGATCAACGCCGGGGCGCTCTATGAGAAGGTTAATGCCGGCGTGGTGGCTGCCACAGATAAACTCGTTGACTCTCTCCGTAACGTCGGACAGCTCCTCGCTTCAACCGGCGACCTTAAAGCCGCTCTCAAATTCTATGCAGAGGCAATAAAATACTCTAAAAAACGCACAGGTCGCGTCACCCGCAAAGAGGTGAAGATGACCATAGAGATGGCAGAGATAATGATGCGCCTGAAGGCTATGCGTCCGAGAGCATTACGTCTGCTGAACGCTGTGCTTCCCCACGCCGAAGCTTTAGAGACCATCGAGCTGGAACGCGACATACTTGCCCTTATAGAGGTAATCAACTCCGAGCAGCAGAATGAATCGGCTTGGAAAAACTTATTCCGCAAAATCTCACTTGCAGCAAAATCAAAATTCTCAAAGAAGCAGCAGACAAATCCCGAAGCTGCCGAGGAGTCTTCTAACGAGGCTGAAACCGGAGAGAATCACCTTGCTGAAGTTGTAGCCGAGGCTGCTGAAGCCATAGCAGCCGAAGAAGCCACTGTGGGTTTAGCTGCCGCAACTGAAGCGACTAAGGCAGAGGCAGACACTGTGATAGCTGAAGAAACTGCCGAAGCATCTGTGACACCGGAAGCGCCGGAGCATCCAGCCGAAGAAAACGAAGCACCGGAGAAACCAGCCGAAGAAAACGAAGAGAAATCCGAAGAAACCGAGGAGAAATGAGCACAATACTAAACACCAACGGGGCTGAACTGACTATTCCTACTCTCAACAAGCAAGCCGTAGGAAATTTCTATGTCATCACTGCCGATTGGAATCCGAAAATTACCCACGCACTGCGCGACGGAGCTGTCGATGTTCTGCGTAAGGGTGGTGTGTCGGAAAATCGGATCAAGACGCTCTCTGTGCCGGGCACTGTTGAGCTTGTCAATGCCGCTGCCGTAGCGATGGATGCTGCCAAACACAACGGACACAGGACTGAAGCTGTGATTGTGATTGGATGTGTGATTCGAGGCGACACTCCCCACTTCGACTATGTGTGCCAGATAGCTGCCCAAGGTGTAGCGATGCTCAATGCCAAAGGTGAGGCACCGGTAATATTCGGAGTGCTTACCGTAGACAACGAGCCTCAAGCCCTTGAACGTGCCGGAGGTGCCTTAGGGAATAAGGGTTCGGAAGCCGGTGTCGCTGCGATAAATATGGTCAATCTGCCTTATTTGCTCTAAAAAATAACATTTGCTCTTAACGACAATTTATTATGAGGAATGGCTGCGGGTCTACAAAATAAATATTTATCCTGATTCACAGCGTATTACGTCTATCTACATAACTTATTATGAAAGCCTGAATCTAAAAAAAGCAAGATTTAGGCTTTTTTTACGTTTTTACACTAATATTCACACAACATTCAGCGTTTCTATATCGAAACGACACGAAAATCGAGAATTTTCTTTTAGTTCCAACTTTTGATAACTTTACTGTAGTAACAATAAAATTATATTTCTGAGAATGTTTTATCAGTCCATTTTTGCCGGTGCCTCCGCCCGCGAACAATATAATAACAACGCTTTAAATTCCCGCCCTAACATCTCCGATGTAAATGCGGAGAACGCAGGTGTGAAAATTACAGAAAACTTTTTTTCATGACTTAGATATGTTTTAGGGCCTTAAAACTATGCCTAACATACGAAAAACATAATTGTCTAAATTTTGGGTTATATACATTAGTAATTTCTATCGTCTGCCGTAGATAACGGAAGCCGCAGGTTGGCTTGGCTTAGATGTCAAGACCTCTGCACCCTGCGGAGTCGAAGGCAGCTGGGAACCGTTCACCGTGAGGTGAGCGGTTCTTTTTGTTTTTTACCCTTTTTTTATTAACTTTGTGTTCATTATAACCGACCGACGCCACGGCGCCAACTTGAACATCACATTTCGCCTATGACCTCTTACCCTACATATTCTCTCGAAGAGGAAGACCGGATGGTGGAAAATGCTTATCAGGAGGTGCTCAGAGCTTATCTGGCAAGCAACCATCGTAAAAAAGTCGAAATCATCGAAAAAGCTTTCCGCTTTGCTAAGGAGGCACATAAAGGTGTGCGCCGTAGAAGCGGCGAGCCCTATATACTTCATCCCATTGCCGTTGCCAAGATTGTGATTTCCGAACTCGGTCTCGGATCTACATCAATTTGTGCAGCATTCCTACATGATGTAATCGAAGACACTGAATATACCCGTGAGGATATTGAAGCCTCTTTCGGACCAAAGATTGCAGACATTGTAGACGGACTCACAAAAATATCCGGCGGGCGATTCGGAACCCAGTCGTCGATGCAGGCAGAAAATTTCCGCAAGCTTCTACTTTCAATGTCAAACGACATCCGCGTGGTGCTTGTAAAAATTGCCGACCGCCTGCATAATATGCGTACTCTCGGCTCCATGCGTCCGGAGAAGCAGCTCAAAATCGCCGGAGAAACTCTCTATGTCTATGCTCCGCTCGCCCATAGACTGGGTCTTTTCAAGATAAAACAGGAACTTGAAGACCTCTCCTTCAAATATGAGCATCCACAGAAATACCAATGGATTAAGGAACGTCTTTCCGAGACATCCGATGCTCGCGAGCGCATTGTGGAGGAATTTGTGAAACCGGTGCGTGAAAAACTCGACGCCGCCGGATTCAAATATGAGATAAAAGCACGTGTAAAGAGTGCATACTCCATATTTAATAAGATGGAGACAAAGAAAGTGCCTTTCGAAGAAATCTACGACCTCTATGCGGTAAGAGTAATCTTTGAAAATGATGACGATGCGCTTGAAAAAATACGATGCTGGCAAATTTACACTTTCTTTACCGACGGCCACAGAGTACACCCCGACCGCCTGCGCGACTGGACAAGCACTCCTAAAGCCAACGGCTACCGCGCACTGCATCTCACCGCTATGGGTCCGGAAGGAAAATGGATTGAGGTGCAGATACGTTCCCGGAAAATGGATGAGATTGCTGAACTCGGCTATGCCGCCCACTGGAAATATAAGACCGGAGTACACGAGGATGAAACCGAACTCGACACCTGGATAAATACCATAAAGGATATTCTCGCCAACCCTGAGCCGAACGCAATAGATTTCCTTGACACCATAAAGCTTAACCTCTTCGCCACCGAGATATATGTGTTTACGCCCAAGGGCGATCTCATCACACTTCCTGCCGGAGCCACTGTGCTCGACCTTGCCTTTGCCATACACTCCGAACTCGGTATGCACTGTATGGCAGGTAAGATAAATCACCGCCTTGTGCCACTGTCGCATAAACTTGAGAGCGGCGATCAGGTAGAAATCATTACCTCCCAGGCTCAGGAGCCTAAACCGGAATGGCTGAAATCTTGCCATACCGCCAAGGCGCAGAACAGGATACGGGGTTATCTGCGCAAGAATCGTAAGTTTCTTGTGATGAGGGGGCAAGAGATTCTAAACGAGTATATGGAACGCTTTGGTATAGAGCCATCAAACGAAATCATCACCAAGATGGTTGCCAACTATCACCTGCGTAACCGCGAAGAATTGTTTTCTATGATAGGAAGCGATGAAATCAATCTCACCTCTAAGGAGATGACTACACTGATCAACGACCGCAAATCGTTTTTCAGCAAGATTCTGCGCAATCCCTTCGCTTCGAAAAAGAAAGCCGGTGAAAGCAAAAAGGAGCCGGTTGACCGTAAGAAGATCTATGTGCTACTCCCCGACGAGAAGAATCCGAATTATAAGCTCGACACCTGCTGCTCACCCATACCGGGTGATGAAGTGCTCGGTTTTGTGGATGACGACGAGAATGTGATCGTACACAAGGTGAGCTGTCCCAACGCAATGCGACTCAAGAGCGCATATGGTCCACGCCTTGTGGCAACGAAATGGGGAGGCACTGCCGACCGTTTCTTAGCCACAATATCCGTAGACGGGCTTGACCGACACGGTATCCTCGAAGAGATCACAAGCACCCTCTCCCAAAAAATGTCTATCAATATAAGGGGACTCAATATCGCTGCCAAGCAGGAAGTGTTTCATTGCGAAATAACCGTGCAGATTGACAGTGTTGACACCGTCACTGCCATATGCGATGCCCTGAAAAAAATTAAAGATGTAAAATTCGCCCGACGCACCTCATAATAACCTTTCAATCTTATGTGGCATAATTTTTTCTCACGTAATACGATGCTCCGTCTCGGTCTGGCACTCGTGTCTGTGATCGTCATTCTTCTTATGCTTCCGAGAGCCGACCATCAGAGTTTCTCCTTTGAACAAAACCAACCCTGGAAATATCCGCTGCTCACTGCCGACTTCGATACTCCTATTCTGCGCGACTCAGCCTCCGCACGCAAGATGCGCGACAGTATAGATCGGGTGTTTGTCCCCTTTGTCAAGCGGCTGCCTAATGTGGAACATGAAAATATAGAACGCTTCGGCCATCTCATCACCAACCACACTTCCACAGCACAGAAGAACCTTCTCATAATGCTTATGAAGCAAGTCTACACCGACGGAGTGCTCGATTCAAGGCTTTATGAGAAACTTCATAGGCTCCATGAACATGACCTGCGTCTTGTGGAGTCGAGCGACGAGCAAACGGCAAAATCTGTTGTGACCATCAATGCCACTCATATGCTTTCTCCTGCCCGTGCATTCGGCTACATCGACTCCATCTATAACTATGAATATGAGGGCGACCATGGAGAGATGCCGGCAGAAGTCAGCAAAGCACTGAATATCAGCTTAGTTCCGAATATAGTAATCGACACCACCACCGATTATAAATACCGCAGCCAGGAGTATCTAAATGTCACCGGAGCAATGGGAGTGATTAAGAAAGGTCAACGTATAGTAGATCGCGGAGAGATTATCAATCCGCAGATATTTACTAATCTGAACACCTATCTCGATATGATGGCAACAAGGCAGGCGGATAACAGGAGCCATACCTACTTCATAATCGGGCAAGCCCTATATATCATTCTCATATATGGGATGCTCTATGGATTTCTCAGTCTATACCGCCCTCGCTTCTTCTCCAATATGCGTCAAATGACCTTCCTCATCTCCTTTATCACAGTGTTTGTGATCTTCGCTCTTATAATGTTTGAGTATTTTGCTTATGGTCTGTATCTGGTGCCATTTGCAGCAGTGCCTGTGATAATATTGGTGTTTTTCGACTCGCGCACAGCTATATTTACATTAGTCACCACCGTAATGATAGCGGCATTGGTGGCTACCTATCAATTCTCCTTTATTTTTATGGAACTTGTGGTAGGTCTCATCGCCACATTCAGTATACGCCAGCTGAGCCGACGCTCCCAGCTTCTGCGCACTGCCGTACTTTCGTTTATAGCCTATTGTCTCTCCTATACAATTGCCTCCCTACTCTCATCAGGCGACCTTTCACAATTCTCCTGGCGTCTGCTCGGCACTTTTGCCATCAACTCCGTGATTCTCTCATTCGCTTATATCCTTATTCTTGTAATAGAGAAATTGTTTGGATTCACATCAACTGTGACCTTGGTGGAGCTTAGTGATATTAATAGCCCTCTTCTAAGGCAACTCGCGGAAGAGGCACCCGGCACTTTCCAACACTCTATGCAAGTGTCTACCCTCGCGGCTGAGGCAGCCCGGGCTATTGATGCCAACACCACCCTTGTGCGTACAGGTGCCCTTTACCACGACATAGGAAAAATGAAGAGTCCGATTTTCTTTACCGAGAATCAACACGGTGTAAATCCACATGCCGGACTCGATCCGGAGACAAGTGCCCATAAAATAATCTCCCATGTCACCGACGGCTTGGCAATCGCATCCAAGGAGAAATTACCCACAAGGGTAAAAGACTTCATTGCAGAGCATCACGGCAAGGGTCTGGCAAAATATTTCTACACTACTGCCTGCAATGAGAACCCCGATGTGGTGATCGACAAAGCGAAATTCCAATATCCCGGACCCAATCCTCAGTCTAAGGAAACTGCTATTCTTTTAATGGCAGATGCTATTGAAGCGGCTTCACGTAGTCTTAAGGAATATACTCCGGAGGCTATCAATAACCTTGTGGACAGGATAATCGACGGGCAGATTGCCGACGGTCTTATGAAAGAGGCTCCTATATCCTTCCGTGATGTGGAGACCGTTAAACAGACTTTCAAGAAGCGTCTATCCACAATTTATCATTCACGTGTGGCTTATCCGGAGATGAACAAGGGGACTGCCACCGCCACCGCACAAGAAAAACCGACTCCGACACATACCGAGACGACTCCGACACACACCGAGACAAAACCGGATACCTCTGCCACTCCCTGGGCAAGTGATGACGCATAAATCGGGTGATGACGTATAAATAAGGTATGACTAAATATTTTTCCACTTTCAGACGTTTGTATTAAGTAGGCAGACACTGATAATGACAAACTGTAAGATGGTATGGCATTATTACGACTGCCTGATTAACGTAGACGTTCCAAAATTAAACCTATGGCAACAATTTTAATCATATTAGCGTGTATTCTCTTCATAGTTGCGTTGGTGCTTTTATGGAGAAGCATTGTCCTCTCCCCTGCATGTGCCTATCTTGGTCTGCTTGCCCTCAACTTCGCAACTTCCAAAGAGGGTTACCCGGTGTTGCCAATCAACTCCACCATCCTTTTCGCATGGCTATATATCACCATAGTGGTGATGGTGGCTACGGTTATGCAGGCTACTCCCCTGCGCCACACCAATAAGGGAGTCGGCTATATGCTTATGGGAGCAATCGCCGGTATGGCTGTAGGGTTGTTAGGTTTTACATTTGCGTCGTCGTTAAGCCTTGTCTACGGCACTATGATTGTAGCTACGGCTGCCGGCTGCTTCTTCGGTTATCTTCTCTACACCAACACACCTGACGGCAGACCGATAGCAAGTGTACCGGGACATTTGCTAAAGTATTTTCTCGCCAAGGCGTTTCCGATAGCAATCACGGTGATGCAGATCGGAGTGGTGGCAGTGTTGACCCTTGCTATCTACCAACCTGTTCATCCCTAACGACATGGCGTATATTATTAATTGAATTTCAAGATGCTTAAGATATCATCCTTAATCAAACGCACTGTTCCCTTCGTCGTGGCTGCTATTATGGCAGTCCCGATGATGGTATCAAATGCCCAGTCGGCAATTCCCTCCGCAGAAGCGGCAAGCAAGAGAAAGATTGTAGTGGAAAAGCCTGATCTTGAGAAGATCAAGAAAGCGACCTTGGATCCGGCGAGTCCTTTCTACTTTCCCAAGCTTATGGCAAAATACACCCGCAACGACACTACGATGACCAATGAAGAGTATCGTAACTTCTATCTCGGATATATGTTTCAGGAGGATTATGACCCTTATCGCACCTCACCTTATTCCGGTGTCACCGACGATATGCGTCTGAAAGCCAAGCATACAAAGGAGGAGATTGACACTATCCGCAAATATGCGGAGCTGAGTCTGCGCGACAATCCTTTCGACCTTCGCCAAATGTCGTTTCTCGTACACGTGCTCAAAGAGAAGCGTAAGGATATGAGTGCCAAGATATGGGAATACCGTCTTGAACATCTATTAGGTGCAATCAAGAGCACCGGCACAGGTGAAGACATTGAAAATGCTTGGTATGTCATCTATCCTATGCACGAATATGATATGGTGCAGCTTATGGGATATGAGGCGGTCGATGCTCAGTTTATCGACCCCGGCTATGATCATTTAATTGTCACTCCGGATGAAGAGACCCGTAAACGATTGCGTGATAAGGTTGTCTCCGGTTTCTACTTCAATGTGGAAGTGCCACAGGCGCAATATGAGCTCAAGCATCCGGAAGATCCCAACGACGTTCCTGCCGAAGCTGGGGCATCTGAAGATATTTCCGACGAAGATGTACCTGAGGAATAGGTTTCCACCGTTTTGGCACGATATTTGAAATTATAAAAATTAACATTCAACATTAAAAATACTGTAAAGTTATGTCAGAAGAAATTCGTGAAGTAGTAGGGCCCGGTAAATTTGTGGCCTTCTCATATAAACTCTATAATGATGCCGATGGTAAGCTTCTCTTTGAAGCCACACCGGAACAGCCTGATGTTATGGTCTATGGTGTAAGCCACGAGATTGTCCCCGGTCTTATCGAGGTGATTAAGGGTCTTGCCAAAGGTGACAAATTTGAGATTACCCTTCCTCCGGTTGCAGCCTTCGGTGAACGCAGTGCCGATTATGAACTTGTGCTTGACAAGGAGATCTTCATGCGCGACGGCAAATTAGCCGAAGAAGTAAACGTAGGAGCAGTGCTTCCTATGATGACAGCTGAAGGTTACAGAGTTCAGGGCGTTGTGACAGAGGTTGGCGACAAGATTAAAATGGACTTCAATCACCCCTATGCCGGCATGACCGTGCGCTATGAGGGTGAGATCGTGGAAGTGCGCGATGCTACTCCCGAAGAGTTGAAGCCTCAGAATGGTGGTTGCTGCGGTGGATGCGGCGGCGGAAGCTGTGGTGACAGCTGTGGAGGCGATTGTGGCGATGGTTGCAGCGACGGCTGCGGCTGCCACTAATCCGGTGTCTCGCAATTTCCATCTTGAAAATACTTAAAAGTATTTCATAAACTAAAATAGAGTCAAAAGGAATAGGCTTTGCCGAAGCAGGTAAAGCCTATTCCTTTTGACTCTATTCACATTCGGACTATTATTTTTTGAGCTTTTCTTACTCTTATCAACTATTATAACTTATTCCTTTTTCATATGGCAGTGCATCAGCTTACCCTCTGAATCGCGAAGGTGCATACCATTGCCTTCACAGTATCTCCAGAAGGAACAATCGGCACACTGCCCTGTCTTCATCCAGTCCCTGTTACGGTAAGCTTCATATTTGTTCTGCCACACATCCCAAAAATCATCCTCATAAATGTTACCTTGACGATAATCGGCACGTATACTTGGACAAGCTCCTATACCACCGTCAAGCAATACGGAGGCTACTGTCACTCCTGCCTGACAGTCGAAGAAATAATCTCTTACCTTTCCCTCGTAAGCACCCATAAATCCTTCGCAACAGAATGAGGGATGAATACGTCCCTCCTTACGTGTGGCTACAATAAAACGCATCAGCTGTTCCGTTTCTTCCTTAGTCAATTCAAACTCCGGATACTGTGCGGCTCTGCCGGATGGAAATATCGTGAAGAGTCGCCACCGCTTTACCCCGGCTTCAATCAGTTTCTCTTTTATCTTTTCAAGTTCCGGAAGTGAACGGCGGTTAACACAAGTGACCACATCGAAATTAATATCATCTGCTTTCGCCACCATCTTTATTGCCTCATAAGCCCGCTGAAATGACCTTGGGTTGCCACGCATCCAATTGTGGTTCTCCTCAAGTCCGTCAAGACTTATGGTCAGATTATGCAATCCGGCACGGCGAAGGCTCTCAAACCTTTCTTCGGTAAGCAACAAGCCATTGGTGACACAACCCCACGGAAATTCCCGTTTATATAATTCCAGCCCCACATACTCCAAATCAGAGCGCACCAATGGCTCACCACCGGTTATCACAATGTTCAACACGTGTGGATCCACGTGTGGCTTGATTGAATCCACAACTTTCAAGAAGTCATCAGCCGGCATATCAGGAAGCATCGAGGAGCTTTTACAGTCGCTACCGCAATGTCGGCATGACAGGTTGCAACGCCATGTACATTCCCAAAAGAGCTGCCGGAGGGGATGTGTCCTCCGACGCTCGTTTTTGACCTTACGGTTTAGTTCAAGCGCAATCCGCTGCCTTAAAGAGATCTTATCCATCAATTCTTCCTATAAAACGACATACTTATTTTTCAGTATAGGAGTGTACTTCATATTAGTGCTCTTCTGTGTTGGTCTCTGCCTTTTTATTGGTCTTCAACATAAAATCCACTGTAGCTTTTGCACTACCTACATACCAAGGATTTTTTCTATGTTTCTTATCTCTCACATAATGCAGCTTAACTATTGTGGAGTCAGCACTCAAAGCTTGGTTATCAGGAATGCAAACCACCTTATAGCTATCATCCGGTATCCCACCACTCTCTATAATGTAGTTTCCTTCATCATCCAACTTTGTTTCTTCTATGGGATAAAGACCCGAATCTAACTCAGGAAGAGTAACTTTTACGGTGGCTTTCGAAACAATCTGACCTGCTTCATCCGTTACATTTCCCTTGATTTCCCATTCACCGACAGGACAACCATACATATCTTCATTATTATCACCACAGCTATAGCCAAGGAAAGCCAGACAGGCAGCACAAATATGTGAAGCCATTGCCGAAAAATTGAACTTCATCGTGCAATATCGTTTACTATATCTTCTACATAGTCTTGCCGAAACCTCCCTTATTCACTTTTGTTAGGCTTCAGTTTGAAATCCACCTTAGCTTCTGCATGACCATGATACCACGAATCTTTAATATCCTTGTCTTTCTTATACCTAAGCTCAACCTCTGTGGAATCAGCATCCAGAGCAGGATCATTGGGGACACAAACCACTTTGAGTTTACCAGCTAACACATTACTCTCAGCGATATACTCACCTTCAGTGTTCGTATCAGTTGTAGTTATAGAGTTAGGGTCTGAATCATACTGGGGTAAAGTTACCCTTATGGTAGCATCCAGCACAGCCTTGCCATCCTGAGTAGTGACCGATCCATGTATCTCCCACGACCCTGTAGGAGAGCCATACATGAGGAGCACATCACCATCTCCCGGTTCATCAGAAGAGCATCCAAAACCGAGAAGCGTCACCCCCGCAGCACACAGCCGCGATACTATTGCAGAAAAATTAATCTTCATATTAATCATGATGCAAAATTAAACATTATTCAATAATAAGATAACACTACACCCAAAATACTGCATCAATACCCATAAAAAATTTTTAAATCCAACTCATATTTGGTAAAAAACAATATAAATCGTAGGGATAGATAATATCAGCATTTCTAACGAGCATTGCTATTTCTAACAAGTATTTGCCATTCCTTTCAATCATTTGCTATCTCTAATGAGCATTCACATTCCCAACTACAGAATCTGCATACCACTATTCTGTAAATTCTACAGGTTGAAGCGGAAGCCGATGGGGAGGGAGAAGCCCCATTTTTCATCGCTCCATACATTAGGCACTGTCACATTATGATCAAAATGATATTGCAAAGTAGGCTCCAAGAAAATGTCGACTTTTTTACTCAGTTTAATTGATATGCCATAACTTGCCGATAAGGACCATACCACCGGGGAGTTGAATTTTCCACCCCATAAGGTAGAACTTCCCGACGTGGTTGTAACGTCGGCTTTGGAATAGAGAGGTATATCCATAACCCCACCTATGGCAGTATACATCTTCACTCTCCGGAGAGAGCAAAGATTTATATCCAGTTTCAAGGGAATCCCAAGGTAATGCCAATGGCAGCTACTAATTGAGGGATAAGATTCAAAGGTAGTATAAAGATAAGTGTAAGTCAATCCGGTCTCTACACTAAAAGTATTATCCAATGCCTTATTTACTGCCACAGAGAATGAGATTGGAAGATAGTTGGTATGCCCAACTTTTTTATAGTCATTATAGGATGGCTCACCTCGGCGAGGTGAGCGTGTTCTAACTTTGCTATCCAAATTACCCGGATTATCCGGCTTACCGGGATTGTCTGAATTATTTGAATTATCCGGATTGTTAGGATTGTCCGGATTATTTGGATCTTTGTCATTACCTGGACCCTGCTGCCAACAATCGGAACAGATGTTATTATAAAACTCATCAGAAGAAGTGTCAATATTAAAAGCAAGCACATCGGCATCCGCACTTACTCTTACCGACCAATCGCTGAATGAAGATTTATTAATGCG